>CAJMMH010000012.1 GCA_905214365.1 uncultured bacterium | reverse complement strand
ACATCTGACAAAAAATCTTCTCGTAAAATCAAGCACAAAAAGATTCCGAAAGCACATTTTTTATGAAAGGAGACTCTTGAATTTTATGAAAGAACATATAAAAGCTATCCTGCAGGAACCATCTTTTCCGGTTCCTCTTCCCATGCCGGACATCCCGGATACCCGGATCTGGCCGGTAACAGACACATTTACAGAAGTCCGTTCCGGCTGTCTGGAAGCTGATCTGTCCGTACCGGTCAACGCTGCTTCCGCAGACCGCAGACTGTTTCTGCAGCTGTCCCGCGTCGGCTGCCGCGCATCCCTTACCATTTCTGGTCCGGACGGCAATACGATATCCTGCTCCCACTACGGAAGCTTTACCGACTGGCAGCTGGAGCTGACGCCCTTACTGACCGGCTTCTCTTCTCTGGCAGCCTCCGGAATTTCCGTTGAAAAGGAACTCCGTTCCGGCGACGGCGACATGGCTCCGTCCTTTAGCCTGACTGAAAGCAGCGCGTCCGATGCCAATGCACAGACCATATACCTTCATGCCGTTCTCACACTCGAAGCTGACTGCCGCACAACTAGTCCATACCAAAAGGCAGGTATTCTCGGCGGCATCCGGCTTGTCCAGACTCCCGCCGTCTATTTCAGTGACCTGCGGGTACGCAGCAGACAGGTTGATTCCAATGATGACGCTGGTAATCAGCAGGCAGTTTCGGACTGCAGCTGGCAGTTTCTCGTCTCCTGCCCGCTGCTGGCTGCCGACTCAGATCCGTCTGTCTCCGCTTCTTTTGATTCGGCTAATACATCCATTCCGACTGGGACTCTGATTTCAGATCGTGCACCGCTTTCTAATGGGGCATCGCATTCCGCTGAAACATCTATGGCAGCCAAAGCAGCAAAAGCATCTCTTTCGGACAATTACTCTATTTTCATTGAAGTTCAGACGCCGGAAGGCCTCCCGGTTTGCTCCCGTTTCCTTTCGTTGGAACAGGCAGCGGCAGAGGAAGCGGCGCTTTCCGTTCCGTCCGGCTTTGTCCGTCTCTGGAATCCGGAAGCTCCGTATTGCTTCCGCATTATCTGCAATATCTTAAAGGACGGAATCCCGACCGCCCGCTGCGAACGTATGGCAGGTCTCTGCGAAATTGAAAAACAAGATCAGACCGTCCTTTTCAACGGCACTCCGCTGAAACTGCGCGGCCTTGCCTACCGGGAACCGCTACCTGCGGAGGGACACGATCCGGCTGCAGACCTGGAATTGTTCTGCCAGGCGCACATCAATTACCTGCGCAGTCTCTATTATCCGTTCAGTGAAGAATTTCTTTCTCTGTGCGATCAGTACGGAATCCTTGTGGAGCAAAGCGCGCCGGTTGAGGAAGTCGGCCAGTCTCTTCCTGCCTTTCAAAATGCTCCTGCGCTTCGTCCGCTGTTTCAGAATCAGTTCCGTGAAATGGTTCTTGCCGGACGTTCCCATCCCAGTGTGCTGCTGTGGTGCCTGGGACACAATTGCGTCTGGGGCGACCAGTTTTGTCTCGGCAAACAGCTGATCCGCAGCCTGGATCCGGATCGTCTGATCAACTTCCATCTTCCGATGACGATCCCGCAGGACGAATGGATTCCTGATGTGTGGACTGTCGATTACAGCGCATGGAACCTGCCTGCCGACGTCTGCTATGACCAGATGGTTATTTTCCATACCCAGGGCGCAGACAATCCGATTGGCTACGCGCTCGGCAAGGCGGAGGATTTAAAACTCCCGGTTCTTCACGATGCTTACGCGCTTGTTCCTGTCTATGACCGGGACGCGCTGGAAGCAGAAGACGGCATTCACGAGTTCTGGGGTGAGAGCATGAAGCGCTCCTGGAACAACATCCGCCGCACACCGGGCGCGCTCGGCGGCGCTGTCATGGCCGCTGTCGATGAGGATGGAAGCTTTTCGCCTGCCCTTCGTGATTTCTGTTATGGAATCCTGGATTCCTCGCATCAGCCGAAGCCGGAATACTGGCATGTCGCTATGACATATTCAGAAGATCCGTTCTCCATCCGGAAAACACCGCAGGAATGGAACATTCAAAACTCGCGCCTGCACGCGTCACTCAATCCGCAGACCGGACTGCTGACCGGCGTTTCTCTTGACGGAAAACCCATCATCTGCGAAGGCCCGTTCTTAAATACCGGACGCTTCTTCCTGGAGCCATGGGAACTGATTTCCCTGCGCGGGGAACCGGCTGACCGCGGCCTGCTGCTGATCATCAGCGGACGGTACGGTGCTTCCTGTGCGGTCACATTCCAGCTTTTATTTGGCGAAGACGGGAGCCTTCATACTTCCTGCCGCATTGATGAGGTTGGGCGTCCCATGCCGCATCAGGTCAAATCCGGAATCGGCCTTGATCCGGGAGGACTTAACGAATACGGAATCCGCTACGTCCTCCCTGCTTCCGCCGACACGCTTTCCTGGAGCCGGAACGCTCTCTGGAATAGTTACCCGGCTGATCATATCGGACGGCCATGCGGAACCGCGTCCAAAGCCTGCCTGTCTGACTTTACCTCACGCAAGGCAAACCTGACTGACGCTTCCATTTCCTCATCGGAAACCCAGACCACCCTGCGGCTGCATCCGGAACCGGGGCAGAGCATCCGGCTTTCCCTGTCCGCAGATCCGCATTGCGTTCTGAACATGAAGGATGAATTTACCACGCCTGCTGCCGATGCCGCATTGGATGCAGCGCGCTGCCAGGCGATACAAACAAGCAGCCCTGCTTCCATTTCCTTTGACGGCCCCTGGTACGCAGTCAGCGACCGTGCCGGACAGGAGTACCCGGACGAGCGGATGGCAAAGGACCGCGGCGCTTCCTGCCGCATCCGTTTCTATGGAACCGGCCTGACCGTTTACGGCACAACCGACCGTATCCGCGGTCTGTGCGATGTCTGGATTGACGGAAAACCCGCCGCCCGCAGACTTAGCCAGCACACACCGGCAGTTCAGATGCCCGCCATGAGCCGCGGCTACGAGAAACGCTTTCACCGCGTGCTATTCCATACCGACGGTCTAGCAGCCGGTCTCCACGAATGCCGGATTACCGTTCTCGGCGAAAAGGAACCGGCATCGCAGGAAACCTGGATCTCCATTGACTCCGTTGAAATCCTGCATCCGGAGTACCCATCCCGCGTTTCCATGACCGTCAGCCGCGACTATAATTATCCGCGTCTGACCCAGGGCAACTACATGCGCCCGGCAGTCATGATGCAGGCGGGCGACATCCTGACCTGCCGACTGTCTGTGCAGTGTCATTCCACCCATACGAAAGGAGAGTCATCGTTATGATACAGGATCTTAACCAGTTTCCGCCGATTCCGGCGCTTGTCCCGAAGCCGGATTTCAGCATTCATGCAGATACTCCCGCAGTCTGCCTGGACGGCATGTGGCATCTGCTTCAGACACCGGAGCCGGAGCGCTTTGCAGTCACGCCCGGAACCGACGGCTACACGCCGGTTCCCGTTCCTTCCTGGAACGATCCGCTTCATCAGCCAGGATTCTGCGGCGCTTATATTTATAAGACAACCGTTCCGGTTACTCCGGAAATGGCAGCGTCCCGCGTCGTCCTCCGCATGGAAGGCGTCAATGGATTCGCGGCTGTCTATATTAATGGAATCAAAGCGGCGGAACATAAAAACTCGTTTCTTACCTGGAACACTGAAATTACAGCGCTGATCCAGGGCTGCGATTCCTTTGAGCTTTCGGTTGCCGTTGATGAGCGTGAAGAAAAGGTCAGCTCCTTCGGCCACGGCGGACTGCTTCACAGCGTATGGCTGTATCTGCTTCCTTCGTCATTTTTCCGTGCCGTCCACACGACGACCACTTTTGACGCAGTCTGGAAAAATGCCGAGCTCCGGATTGATTATTCCATTGATACTGCCAATTTCAGCTCCGACAGTGACGCAGCGCTGACCAACGCCAGCATTTCAACTGCTGCCGGCACTTCCAATCCGGACGCTGGCGCTCCGATGGCAGAAGCACCGCTTACATCGCTTTCTATTCGCGGAATCCTGACGGATCCGGCTGGAAATACTGTCGCTGAAGGTTGTTTTGAAGAGCCGGTTACTCCCGCCTCGGCTCCCTCCCGGCTGACAAAGACGCTTGCGATTACCAGTCCGCTCTCCTGGGATGCGGAACATCCAAGACTTTACACGCTCACGCTGGAGCTTATCTCCAATGGAACACTGCAGGAAATTGTCCGTCATCCATTCGGCTTCCGCCAGCTGACACGCAGCGGAAATCAGCTGTTTGTCAACGGAAAAGAAGTCAAACTGCGCGGTTCCTGCCGCCATGAGGTTACAGCCCGCAACGGCCGCTGCCTGACGCCGGAGCTGATCGAAGCGGACGTTCGTCTGTTTAAAGAGGCAAACTGCAATTACATCCGTACCTCCCACTACCCGCCGAGCGAATATTTTCTGACACTCTGCGATCGGTACGGTATTTATGTTGAGGATGAAATGGCACTGGCATTTATCGCGCGTTCTCTGGACTATACCCAGCAGGATCCGCTGCAGACGCAGCGCTACCTGTCACACTTTGCTGATCTGGTTGCCCGCGATTACTCGCATCCGAGCGTTATCATCTGGTCTCTCTGCAATGAATCCTTCGGCGGCATTAATTTCGACCTGCTGAACCGCTTTGCAAAGTCCACGGACCCGACCAGAGTAACCAAGTTCAGCTATCCGATGACGATGCGCGAGGAATATGAACCGATTGATATCTGGAGCATTCATTATTCCAATTATGATGCCGACCTTGCCAAACGCCGGGATAATGTAAGCGTAGGCGGCGCATTCGGCAAAACGATGCCGGTAATTCACGATGAATACGTTCATGTTCCCTGCTACAACCGCACGGAACAGCGCCGTGATCCGTATGTGCGGGAATTCTGGGGACAGAGCCTCGCCCATTTCTGGTCAAAAATCTGGCGCACCAAGGGCGCGCTCGGCGGCGCAATCTGGGCCGGAATCGATGAATCCGATATTTATGACGGCGGAAATACCTGCCTGGAATGGGGAATCATTGATCTCTGGCGCAGAAAAAAGCCCGAACACTACGCAACCAGAAAAGCATATTCTCCGGTTGTCCTGCGCGGCGTCAATCCGCTGACCGAAGAAATTGCCGCCGAATGGAACGAACCGCCCGCTCCGACATGCCTGGTAACCATCAAAAATCAGACCTTCCTGACACTCCGCGCGGAAAACCGGTTCTGCCATACCAACCTGGACGAAACAACCATCTATGGCTGGTGCTTCCACGCTTCGGATCTTGGCGATCGTTCCATTGAAAATTGTCGTCGGGCAAAGTCCCTTTCACAACCCGCCTTTACCGCAGCCGGTCAGAAAATCGGCAGCATTGCGCCGTTTGAGAGCGGTAATCTTGTCCTCCCGGTCGATTCGGATGCAGACTTCCTGTACCTGGAATGGTACGATGCCTGCGGAGAGCAGGTCGATGAATTTTTAATCCCGATATCCGGCAAATCGGTGCTCAAAACCGACAACTATGGTTCAGCGGCTGCTTTCGGCACTTCGATTTCTATCGATGGTTCTGCGCCAGCTGATACTTCGATTTCTGCCGATACGTTGGCACCTGCTGATGCTTCTATTTTCGCCGAGGCTTCAACACTTGCTGACACTCCGATTTTTATTGATTCTGCTGCTGACGCGCTGACAATCCGGATCACCGGCTGCAGCCATGCCGATGATCTGCCTGACAGCCAGTCCTCTGGCTCTGCCGCCAATACGCTCCGTATTGTTTTCAATCCGGAAAATGGTCTTCTTTCTTTCGTTTCGAGAAATGAAAAACCGGCGATCACCGCTGGTCCGACGCTTCATATTCCTTACCTGAAGCTTCCTGCCTGGAAACTCGATTCCTTTGGCTTTGAGCAGAAGACAGACTGTGTTCTTGTGACCTCCCGCGGGCACTATGGGAACAAAGCTGCCGTTACCTGGCTCTTTACGATTTCCTTCGATGGCAGCATGGCCATCCGCTGCACCATTGACCGCCTGTCCGCGCTTCTCCCGCCGCAGATCAAGCTTCGTGTCGGCGTAGACTGCGGCGGTCTTGACGAGCTCGGTTTTACTCTGGAAACCGCGCCGGGCGCAGACCGCATCCACTGGAACCGTACCGGTGAATGGAGCATTTATCCGGAGGATTCCATCGGCCGATGCATCGGTACTGCCGTCAAGGGGTTCGGCGTTTCCGATGAATTTGGCTGCGCCCCGTCCCATCCGTGGAAGGATGATCTCCGCCACGATATCCTGAATGGGCGCTACGATCCAGGCATCAATGGAAGCAATGATTTCTGCGCCACGAAGCCCAACCTGTACTGCGCAGTCATTGATTCCAAAACCGGCCTGACTGCTCCGATTCAGGTTCTTCCAGCCGCAGACAGCAAACCGCTCCACCTGCGCGCAGAAGCCGCGTTCCCTGCCGACTGCATCTTCTTCTGCCAGGATTCCCGCATCCGCTATTCCGGCTCCTGGTACGCCATGACCGACAGCTCTTCTGAATCATCCGGCCATGAAATGTGGAGCAATGAAGCCGGGGCAAAGGCGGAAATTCCGTTTACCGGAACCGGCATTGTATGGTATGCGCCGGTTGATGTCAACTACGGTCAGGCACGGGTTCTGATCGATGGGAAACCGGCAGACCGCCTGATCAGCCAGCAGATTGACGGCGTTGACTTCGCCGGATCCTCCGCAGGCTTTGACAAAAAATACCACTATCCGGTATTCTCTGTCACCGGTCTGGAAAACGCTCCGCACACACTGACGATTGAAGTCCTTGGAACCCATGCGGCAGACTCCTGCGACAGCTACATCGTCCTCGAAGAGTTCCGCATCCTCACCCCGGATACCCCATTCCGGCAGTCGCTTCTTCTGCATCTGCTGAAGGACTTCAACTTCCCGCACCTTTCCTGGGGGAACCGCAAGAAACCGGCCATCCGTCCGGCGGACGGCGAAACCATGGAAGCGGTTCTGAGATTCTAATTGCCCCCAAATTCCTTTGCGGGATTCTCCGCCTGCTGTGGAACCGGAACAGCGCAGTTCTGCTCTGCAGCAGCTTCGGAGTACAGCATGAAATTCCTGGACCAAAGCGCGGCAGTTCTATGGAAAAATCCTTACTTTTCTTCGGGAGTTCTTCCATTGACGGGGACTGCCGCCCATGTTAAACTGTTCACAAAGCATGTAATCAAGCGAATCGAAGCGGTTCGCTTTACTTTCAGAAAGGAAAACAGCACAATCCGCGGCGGGCGGCCGCAGCTGGCTTTTGCCCGCCGCGCTGTGCCAGGTATTGCCATGAAATCAGCAGAAATTACCCGTGAAGAAATGCAGCGTGTCTATGACGCCATGAAAACGCCGGTCAAACACGGCATGGTACTCTGTGAAGAGGGAGCTAACATTGACTGTCCTAACATTTTCCAGAAAAAAGACGGAACCTTTGCAATGGCATTTGCAAAGCATGTTCCGGGAGCGGAGCGGGAAGGCTACGAAACCTGGCTGGCCGAATCCTCTGATCTGATCCACTGGACGCCGGTCGGCAAGCTTCTGGCGCACACGGAATCCGGCTGGGACTGCCTTCAGGCCGACGGCAGTATCTGTCTGCTTGATACTGACTGGGATGGCAACCATTCCGTTCACACCTACGACGGAAAATACTGGATGACCTACATCGGCGGCTGCCTGCCAGGTTACGAGCCGGATCCGCTGAAAATGGGAATCGCATGGTCCGAGACGATAACTCCGGGAAGCTTCACACGCCTGCCCGATCCGATTCTGACCAACACCGACCCGGATGTGCGCCCGTTTGAGAAAACAACCCTTTACAAAAGCAACGTCATCGAAGATCCGGATGAAACACTCGGTTGGCCCTTTATCATGTTTTACAATGCCAAGGCAGGCCGCTTCGGCATCGAATGCATCGGCATGGCAGTCAGCCGCGACATGATTCACTGGCAGCGCTACGGAGAAAACTGCGTTGTTTCCAATGACATTGAAGACCGTTGGAACATCGCGGGCGACCCGCAGGTAATCCGCTTCGGCGATCTCTGGGTCATGCACTATTTTGTAGCCCGCGATATGATGGCTTACGATACCTTTGCCTGCTCAAGAGATCTGGTTCATTGGACCAAATGGGACGGCGAGCCATTCGTAAAGCCGACCATGCCGTACGACAAGCTGTTTGCCCACAAGCCGTACGTCTTCCAGCACAATGGAACCGTTTACCATTTCTACTGCGCAGTCGGCGACAGTGGCCGCGGTATTGCGCTTGCAACCTCTCGATAAAAAGGAGTGATTTTATGTCAGAGCCACAGACTCACGTTGTCCCTGCCGCAGTCGCAGACCTTCCGGAAGGCAATTATGTCTATATTCTTCAGTGCAATGATCAGACGCTGTACACCGGCTGGACAACCAGTCTGCAGCACCGGCTCGAAACGCACAACTCCGGAAGCGGCGCAAAATATACCCGCAGCCGCCGGCCGGTTACGCTTGTTTATTACGAAGAGCTTTCCGGAAAATCCGACGCGCTGAAGCGGGAAGCCGCAATCAAACATCTGACCAAAAGTCAGAAGGAATCATTAATTGCTTCCGAAAAAAATCAGCTTTGTACGCTAGAGCAGCGATAAAAGGAGTTTTATGCCTGCAAATGCAAACAATTATCAGATCACATCCTGGTGCCGCCGCCTAATTAGCGATCACGTCCATCCGGGCGCGTTCTGCATTGACGCTACAATGGGCAACGGCAACGATACCGAACTTCTCTGCCGTCTCGCCGGGCCGTCCGGTTCTGTGCTTGCCTTCGACATCCAGCCGGAGGCCATCGCCCACACCAATACCAGACTCGAAGCTGCCTTCCCGGCCGGTCCGCGCAATGACCGGCTGATTCTGGATTCCCACGCCCGGCTCGCTGATTACGCCTCTCCGGAATCCGTGGACTGCATTGTTTTTAACCTTGGCTATCTTCCGGGCGGCAACCATCATATTGCCACAAAGACGCAGACAACACTGCGCGCCTTAGAGCAAAGCCTGACGCTGCTGAAAAAGGGCGGCTTGCTGAGCATCTGCATTTACAGCGGCGGCGATACCGGCTTTGAGGAAAAGGACGCCGTCCTTGACTGGCTCTCCCGACTCGATCCCCGCTGCTATCTTGTTCTTGTGACGCAGTATTACAACCGCCCGAACAATCCGCCGATTCCAGCCGCCGTTATCCGGCTCTGAATTACAGCTTCAGAATCCAATCACAGTCAACCAGCGTGCTGCTGCGATGGGAAATCAGCAGCAATGTCTTTCCTGTGTATTCTGTACGCAGCGTATGAAGCAGTTCCTTTTCATGCAATGCGTCCAGCGCACTGGACGGCTCATCCATCAGACACACATCGGGGTTGCGCAGCAGCACACGCGCAATTCCGATCCGCTGCCGCTCTCCGCCGGAAAGTCTCGAGCTCATCTGCCCCATATCCGTCTCATATCCCTCCGGAAGCGTATCAATGAAATCTGCAATTCCTGCCCGTTTCGCCGCGTTTCTGATCTCATCCATTCCCGCGTCCGGCTTCGCAATTCCAATATTTTCCGCAATCGTCGCGTCAAACAGGTACGTATCCTGCTCCAGAAAAGCAATCCTTCTGTGCAGCTCTTCAAAGCTGATCTGACTGATCGGAATCCCATTGATTCGGATGGTACCTCCGGTCGGCTCGTAAAACCGCAGGAGCAGCCGCAGAATCGTTGATTTTCCGACACCCGATTCGCCTGCAATTCCAACCCGGTCGCCCTTATGAATCACATAGCTGAAATGATCCAGGATCTTTTTCTCCGTATGCGGATAGGAAAACGTCACATCATTAAATTCAATCGTTTCAATTTCCCCACATACAGCAGGATACTCCGGATCTCTCGTTTCCGGTTCCGCGTCCTCAATTTTAAAAATACGCTCTGCCGCCGCGTATGTCTCCAGAAGGCTTGTTACCACAAATGTCAGATTAAAAGTAGAAGACAGGGACGCAGTTGCCGCAAATGAAATCGCAATGGTTCCGACCGGATGGCTGATTCCTTTCTCTGCCAGAACTCCGGCACAGACAAGAATCAGAATCCGCGCAAGATAGACAAAAAAGTTCGGAAGCGAAGCGACGGTCTGCCGGTGAAGCGTCAGGCCAAGCGCCGCTTTATTTACCTGCTGGTTTGCTTCCGACACCTCCTCCATCCGCCGCAGTCCCGCGCCAAATATCTGAATGTCACGGATTCCGTATGCACTTTCCAGAATCTTTGATTTCAGCACGCCGAGCCGTTCCCGGTAACGCATACCGATCCCGCGCCCTGCCTTCAGCGCCGCGTACGGAAGCACCGCGCTGATCAAAATATAAATCGGAATCAGCACCCACGCGTACAGCGGACTGACACACCACGCAAGCACAACTGTTGTAACCGGGAGAAGAATTACCGTAAACATCGGTCCGATTGTATGCGCGAAGAAATGCTCCAGCGTCTCAATATCCGATACCGCGATATTCATCACATCTCCGGTTTCCTGACCGATCAGATACGCCGGCGCAATCCGGTCAATGGACTCAAACAAATGGACCCGCAGCTTCGCCAGGATTCCGTACGCGCCCTGGTGGGAAAATACGCCCTCGAGATACCGGCACACGGCAATCAGCACTGCGCAGCCCCCCGTCAGCGCCGCATATACGGCCGTTCCTTCGCAGAAGCCGGCAGCCGCCAGAAGCCACAGCGCGCCGAACCCCATCAGTCCCATATGTGACAGCGCGCCGACAATGCTCGAAATGGTTGAAATCACAAGATACTTCCGGATCGGCTTTCCCATCGCCAGGAGCCGCCGATTCATTTCCTTCATCGAATAACTGAATTTCCGTTTCATTCCGCCGCTCCCTCCATTGCCTGCTGCCGCGCGACCAGTTCCCGGTACAAACCGGCCTGGCGCATCAGCTCCTCATGATTTCCGTGCTGCGCAATTTTGCCGTCCTCCAGCACATAAATACAATCCGCGCCGCGCACTGATGACATCCGGTGCGAAATAATAATCAGCGTCCGGGTATGTGCCAGGCGTCCGATTGTCTCCCAAATTTCCCGCTCGCTCTCCGGATCAACGCTCGATGTCGCTTCATCAAAAATCATATATTCCGCCTTTGACAGCAGCGCGCGCGCAATTCCAATCTTCTGCCGCTGGCCGCCGGACAAAGAAGCGCCCGCATTTCCAACCCCGGCATCCAATCCTGCCTCCAGAGACTGCACAAACGATGAAAGCCCTGCCTCCCGCAGCGCCTCCCAAAGCTCCGCGTCATCCGCGTCCGGAGCTGCAAGCAGCAGATTCTCCCGGATCGTCCCGGAAAACAGGCTGACCTGCTGCGGGACCATCGCAATATGCTTCCGCAGCTCCTCCGGCTTCATACTGCAGTAATCTCTGCCCTCCCAAAAAATCGTTCCCTTCTTCGGATCACAGAAACACATCAGCAGCGAAGCCGTCGTCGATTTTCCGCAGCCGGACAAACCAACTAACGCCACCGTCGAACCCTTCGGAATCTCCAGTGAAATATCCTGCAGCGCCCGGCTCCGTCCCTCATATCCATAGGAAACATGCTCCATCCGGATTCCTTCAAACGCTTCCGGATCCTTTGGCAGTAACGCGTCATACGGACGAGACGTATCCGTCTCCAGAATCTCTTCCACCTTCCCGGCCGCCGAAATCGCTGTCAGCGCGCTGTGCGAAGCATTCATCAGCTGCCGCGCGGAAGAAAAATAGCTGTACGCAAGCATCAGCACCACCAAAGCCTGTGAAATCGTAATACTTCCCTGAGAAATCCGGATCGTGCAATTCACAAGCGCAATCACAATCGCCGCGTAAATCATCAGCTCCGTCACCAGAAACGACGTAAAATTCACCTTCATAAACCGGTTGATATTCCGGTTCAGCACATCTGCCTTTTCGCCGAGCACGCGGGCATGCTCCCGGTCCCGGTCAAACAGCTTCAGCGTCGTCAGTCCGCGCAGGCTGTCCATGTAATAGCCGGTCATATCGTCCAGAGAACGCCAGTAGCCCTTCCGGATCTCTTCAATCCGGCTCCGGAATAGGTTGTTGACCGGAAGCAGCAGCAATGACACCGCCAGCAGCAGAACCGCAGTCAGCATCGAAATATCCTTCAAGTGAAAGAATAGATACACCGGCGCCGCGACACTGTAAATCAGGCTCGGCAGATACGTGCTGTAATATGTCTGCATCTGCTCAACCGCGTCTACAGACGCTGTAATTGCTGAAACCGGCCCGATTTTTTCAATTCCTCCCGCATCCAGCTCCAACACCTTTGAAAAGATCATCCGCCGCATCCGGTTCCTCGCCTTTGCCGCTGTCTGATACTCCAGCAGTCCCTTTGCCAGCTGCGCAAGAAATGTAAACACCGCAGCAATCAAAGCCGCGCGTACCGCGCTCCACACCGTATCCAGAATTTCCTGCGGCTCAAATAAATTTCCAAGAAATCCGCCAACAATTTCCGCAAGCGCCGTCGTGCCAACCAGCGTCAGAAAACTGACTCCGGCAATTGCCAGAATCCAGAACCACAGTCCGCGGGCAAGCTTCAGAAGCGTCTTATTCATCAACAGCATTTCCTCATCCCTCCTGCTTTTTTCTTCTTTACTATAGTTCATTCTGATTTACCCGTCAATGTACCGGGCGCGCGCAATTTTGAAAAAATTTCTCATTGTCCTTCGCCCTTCTGCGCTCTTTTGCTGCCTTTCCTGCTGCGCTTTCTTCTGCCCTTCCTGCCGCTCTTTTTCCACGGGCAAAGAAAAGAATCAATGCCATACCGCGGATCAGCCGCAGCGCTGTCCCTGTCTGAGCGGAACATAAACAGGAACGGAGCCTGTTTTCAATATCCGGCATTGACGCGCTTCCCTCGAAACCGTATAATATTTTCATATCGCCGAACGCAGTAAAAAACAAGGCAGATTGCGAAATTCCGCCTTCCATCCGGCTGCGGAGGGAAACACTCGAAAGGAAACACCTGATATGAAAAATCGTGAACAGCTCGGAAGCCGTCTTGGCTTCATCATGCTTTCCGCAGGCTGTGCCATCGGCTGCGGCAATGTATGGAAATTTCCGTGGATGTGCGGGCAAAACGGAGGCGGCGGTTTTATGCTGGTTTACATTCTCTGCCTGCTTCTGCTCGGACTTCCTGCCATGATCATGGAGTTTGCCGTCGGACGCGCTTCCCAGGCAAGCCCGATTTACATGTACCAGAAGCTGGAAAAGCCTGGCCACAAATGGGGCGTCTTCGGCATCTTCTGCCTGATCGGAAACATCGCCCTCATGGCATTCTATACGGTTGTTACCGGCTGGATTATCTATTACTTTACAAAATTTCTGACCGGTCAGAACGCGTCCTTCGGTTTCGAAGCAATGATTTCCAACCCGAAAATTAATGTGATTTTCCTGCTCGTTACCGTCGTTGCCGCGTTTGTGCTTCTGAGCTTCCGGCTGCAGGGCGGTTTAGAACGTGTAACCAAATATATGATGTGTTCCCTGTTAGTCCTGATGCTCATTCTTGCCATTCACGGACTGACGCTACCCGGCGCAAAAGAAGGGCTGTCCTTTTACCTGATTCCCGATTTTTCCAAAATCAGCTTCTCAGTTGTTGTCAGCGCCATGAACCAGGCGTTCTTTACCTTGTCAACCGGAATGGGCGGCATGGCAATTTTCGGCAGCTACATTGGAAAAGACCGCTCCCTGATGGGCGAATCCATCCATGTCATTGTCCTTGATACCTTCGTCGCGGTCATCGCAGGCGTTATCATGTTCTCCGCCTGCTTTACCTACGGACTGGAAGTCAACGCAGGACCAAGCCTTCTGTTTGATACCATGGCAAGCGTTTTCGCCCACATGCCGGGCGGCCGCTGGTGGGGCGCGCTGTTCTTCCTGTTTATGATTTTCGCTGCAATGTCAACCGTACTCGGCGTATGCGAAAATATCCTGGCAATGGTCCGCGAGCTCACCGGCTGGTCCCGCCCGAAGGGCTGCCTTGTCTGCGGTATCGGAATTTTCCTTCTTGCCCTGACAACCGCCCTCGGCTACAGCGTGCTGCATTTCCATCCGTTTGCCGAAGGAACCGCATGGCTCGATCTCTGGGATTTCATCGTCTCCAACAACGTTCTGCCGCTCGGTTCCCTTGTCCTGGCACTGTTCTGCTGCAACCGCTTCGGATGGGGATGGGATTCCTTCATTGAGGAAGCCAACACCGGAAAAGGTCCGAAAGTCCGCCCGTGGATGAAACCGATCTTCCGGTACTTCGTCCCGGCAGCAATTTTATTTATCTATATTTATGGAATGGCAACCTTCGCATGGAAGTAAATCTGCCGTTATATGCAAAAAAGCTGCTGCCTCACCGATGATTACTCATCTGTTTTGCAGCAGCTCCTTCTAGAGCGTGTTTGAAAAAGGCTTTCTGCAAGATGTGCGTCACAATTTGCAAAAATGTTTTTCAATCATCATTTCCGTTTCCTCCATGTCAGTAAAAATGCCGAGTTTACAATGACAAGCACCGATCCCGCGTTATGTACCAGCGCGCCCACAACCGGATTTAACGTTCCGGTAATCGCCAGCGCAATCGCAATAAAGTTCAGCGTCATTGAGAATGTCATATTTAGATGGATCGTCGTCATCATCCGTTTGGAAAGCGCCGGCAGGTGCGGAAGCTCTCCGACCTGATCATCCACAAGCGCAATGTCTGCCGCGGATACTGCGGATCATGTCCACGCTCTGCGGCCGCAGGGTATCAGCCAGTGCCAGAAAACCTTCCAGCTTGCCGTCTGCCGCAAGATAAATAATCGTCGCGCCCTGCTCCAGATACTGCTTTGCCCGCCTGGTAAGTTCATCTGGAAGCATTACCTGACGCGCTTCCATCAGCTTACTGTTTCCTGCCAGAATATCTTTGCCTTCAATCCGCGCCGCAATTCCCTGTCCGGGCGTCATTACAAATGCCTCTGCCGTTGGAAGTTCTTCTTTTTCCGTCTCCTTAAAGTGTCTGATTACCCAGTCGTATACCCGATCCCCAAATAACTTCTGCGTCAATACCATAGGTTTCGCCATAAAGCCTACAAGATATCGCGTACGCGGTCTTTTTTTCATAACCGCTTTTTTTGACTGTTTCTGCAATCAGCTCCGGTTTTGCAAGCATGTTTCCGGAATAATTTTTTATCATGCCATCCGCTGCTTTATTCGCATACACCTCATAAGCTCCGCCCTTCGCCGTCTCTTTCAGATGCCTGGCTGCTATGATTCCCCAATCGGTTTTAATTCCACCGGGTTCTACAACCACAACATCAATTCCAAACGGTGCAAGCTCCATTCTGAGACAGTCCGAAAATCCCTCTGCCGCAAACTTTGTCGCATGATACCAGCCCCCAAACTTTATCCAGATTTTTCCGCCCATAGAAGAAATATTCACAATTTTTCCAAAATGGTTTTCGCGCATCCCCGGAGTCACAAGCTGAATTAATCTTGCCGATGCTTCGCATGCAGAATCGGCAAAGCAATTGTTTATGCCCGGCTGCCCATTGCTGTCGGCATACGCATTGTGATATACTGAGTATATACCCCTCGTGTTACTCGAGGGCAAGTGAATTTTGCAAAGGAAGCGAAAGGAGAATCCGTTATCATTTTTCGCTCTGTCAGCAGGGAACCGCAACCATGACGGAACGAAAAGAATTTCTGCTTCAGCTCCGCCAGAAATCTGAAGAAGAACGTCAGGCGGCAGAAGCCCGGATTCAATGCCTCGACGGCAAAATCAACGCGCTACGGGAAGCAATTGAAGGGAAACATGAAGACGACTGCAACCCGCTGAACTGGTGAGCACACAGAAGGGCAGCACACCCCAGCTTAAAATCTTTGCCTTTGATGTGCTGCCCGATGTTATGTTTTGTGCGGTTTCCATTTTTCCCAAGTCAAAACTATAATGAAGTCTCCACACCCATGCGGTGCATCGCTCCTATGGACGTGGTACTCTGCCTGATTTGATAGAAGCCGGAAACAGATGTACCCTGCCTGATTCACTGAAACTGGAGGCTTTCCACGCTTCCACTACGCTTCGTAATGCACACGCCTTTATTACTCTTCGTAATACAGCTTGCTCAGATCAATGAATGTAATCGGATAGAAGGTGTATCCTTTCAGATCGCTTCTTGTAATTACGATTTCATTCGGATCACTGATAAAGACAGATGCCGCGTCCTCTGCAAGAAGCTTCTGGCACTCTTTATACAACTCCACACGCTCATCCTCCGACGCAGTCTGCGCTTCCTCGATCAGCTTATCATACTCTTCATTGGAGTACTCGATAAAGTTTCTCTTGTAACCGGTCGTGTAGCGAACCAGAATATCGTTCGGATCCAGCTTTCCGGTCAGTCCGATAATCGTTGCCTGATAATTGAAGTTCGTATAAACATCCTCCAGCCAGGTCGCCCACTCAACCAGGTTCAGGGTTGCATTGACATTGATCTGCTTTAACTGCTCAATGATAACCTCTGCCGTATCAATGTGCTTCTGGTAATTGGACGGAACCGTGATCGTCAGATCAAAGCCATCTTCGTATCCGGCTTCCTTCATCAGCTCCTTCGCCTTCTCAACATCCGGCTGATACAGATCCGTCAGCTCATCGTTATAATACAGAGACATCACCGGGCTGAAGTTGGAATACAGCTCCGTCGCGTATCCGGCAAATACACCGTCAATGATCTGCTGCTTATCAATCACATAGTTAAATGCCTGGCGCACACGGATATCATTAAACGGCTCTGCCGCGTTATTCAGTCCAAGAAGCTGAACCATGTTCTGCGGAGAACTAAGAACTGTAAAATCACCCGAAATATAATCTGCCGTGTCGGAATAAACCAGTCCCATATCCAGCTGACCGGACATCAGCGCATTAATAATTGCGCTCTCATCTGTCATAATATAAATCTCTGCCTCATCAATCTTCGGCATCCGCGCTTCATCATAGTACTCGTCATACTTCTGCAGGACAATCTTCTGTCCTGGAACATACTCAACAAAGGAGAATGGGCCGGTTCCTACCGGAGCCGTTGCCTGATCGTCATAGCCTTCCGGAAGCACTGCCGCTATTGTAAACTGCAGAAATGCCGCGTTCGGCTCAGACAGCTGCATCACAACGGTTGTATCATCCTCTGCCTCAACAGAAGTAAGAATCTGAAATTTGGAAGAAAGTGCCTTTTCTCCGCCCAGTCCGGACAGCGCATTGTATGTGTAAACAACATCCTCCGCCGTCATGTGTTTTCCATTGTGGAAGGTAACATCATCACGCAGATGAAACGTATAAGTCAGTCCATCGTCAGAAATGTCCCAGGACTCCGCAAGTCCGGGAATAATTGCTCCTGTCTCGTCATACAGCACCAGTCCCTCAAATACATTATGAAAAACCGCGTCTGTGTCAGACGCTGCGGACAGCCACGGATCCAGGCTGTCCGGTTCCGAACCGATACATCCTCTGACTACAATCGGATCCTCATCCGCAAATACCGGAGCCGGAATTGTCATCATACCGGTCACTGCCATTGTCACTGCTGTTATGATACCAATCTGCTTTTTCATCTTTCTTTTCTCCTTTTCTTGATGCAGGCCATTTGACGCCGGATCTGCCCCTGTCGTTCACCGCGGCTGCAGTCCGTACATCGTGCCAGTCATCTGAAATCTGCTTCCATCTGCTTTACCCGTTCATACAGAAACCTGTTTGCCGGAACAAGAATATGATGCTTCTCTGCCAGACGGATTACCGTCCCGGCAAACATCTCCACCTCTGTTTTCCGGTGTGCCATGCCATCCTGGCGCATCGAAGGCGCTCCTTCCGGAGACAGCGTCTTTAAAAGATCCACATAGCTGCTCAGATCGTCTTCCGTCAGAGAAATCCCCTCCTTGCCTGCCACCGCAATGACTTCGCGCATCGCGGCAATCATTGTACGGTTTTCCTCTCCTGGCTTCAGACAGCTGCCGTATCCGGTCTCATACACCATACAGGTCTGATTCACACCAACATTCAGCATAAATTTTCCCCACATCCGGCGGGTAATATCCTCATCCACCGTATACGGCATACCGATCTCATCAAAATACGCACACACTGCTTCCAGGTTTTTCTTTTCGCACGGCTCCTTCCAGCCAATCCGGAGCTCACCCATCTGCGTAAACTTCAGTTGGTCTCCCGCCTTCATCGCGTCCATACCCTGAGCCACAGTTTCAATCAGATGCTCTCTTCCATAGCGTTTCGCGATAATATCCTCGCTGGTGATTCCGTTCAGGACAGACATGATAACTGTCTGCTCCCCAACGCAATTTCTGATTTCCTCAATCGCCTCATCCAGCGCGGTATATTTCACCGCTACGATTACCAGATCAACCGGCTTCGCTTCCTTCCAGCAGCAGACCGGAAGCTGATACGGCACGCCGTTCTTATAAACCGTGCGTCCCTTCCACCGATTCACACGCTCTTCATCCATTACATAACAGATGCTGTCCGCTCCCTTATGGTCATAAATGTGGGTTCCAAAGAGCAGTCCAAGCGCTCCCATTCCGACAACTGCGGCTGTTTCGATCTTTTTCATATGATTTCCGCCTCTCTGTGTACGCGTCTTCCGATGCCGCCTCCGGCATTCTGTCTCCCGCCTGTTTTGCCTCCAGCTGCTTCTGCTTCCCGGCATCAGATGAACCTGATATACGCAGCTCTGCGCCGCCTAGACCGGTTTCATTGTATTATAACCCATTCTGTTTGTACAGAGGATTTTCTGTTTTTTTTAGGGTACATTACCGCTGCGCGCGGCATTCCCGCAATGTTACAGCCACCATTCCGGTGTCAGTTCTCCAAGCGTCACGACCCGCTTCTTCTCATAATCCATCATAATCTCGATCTTACGATATTCCTCCGGCATTAATTGCGTCATAAACTCTCTGCATGCCCCACATGGCGGAATGGCTTTGCCGTCTCCGTCAATCGCAATTACCCGCTTAATCGCATCTTCTCCATTTGTAATCATGTTAAAAATCGCATTCCGTTCCGCGCAGACGCCAAGCGTACACGCCGTATCAACGCAGACTCCGACATAAATTTTACCGGATGCGGATTCTATGGCAGCGGCAACTCCGCCCGCTTCAATAATCCTAGAAACCTCACGCGGGTTCAGCACCTGTTTGGCTGCCTCGTACAATTCTTCCCATTTACTGCTCATAAATTTAATTTCCCTTCTAAGGCAGCCTTTACTGTAATACGCAGTAAGCATGTTTGCCGTAATTGATTTTCTAAACCGACGCGGACCTTTGTTATTCTCTGCATTTTCGCAGCCCCTTCAGATACTCTTTTCGCTCTAACGTAATCCGATAGCTCTCTACCGCCTTCTGAATCGTCTTCCGGTGAACCCATTCCGGCAGGCGGCGTTCCTCCAGCCAGATTACTGTCCTGTCCCATTGCTTTGCCAGCGCAGTCGCGAAATACCAGGCAATCATCATATTGACATAATACTCGTCACAGGCAGCCGACGCAGCCAGCGCCAGATACTCGTCCCGAAAATCCGCATCCAGCCAGAATGTCATCAGCATACCAATTCCATAGCGCACCGTATATGTCTGCCCGGATGCAATCCAACTGCGCACTTTCGGCATCAGTTCCTCCTTATGCGCGGCAAAGCATTTCGGCGCAGGCAGATCACATGTCGCCCAGTTATTGATATATGGCAGAAAACGCTCTACCTCATCCACACATGTACGATAATCTCTGATCTGCGAAACCAGCATCAGATGCAGATTATTTTCTTCATAGTACCGATGCGGCAGACTTCGAAAAAACGCTTCCGGAAATGATTCTCCAAAATCTGTATTTTCAAGAAATTCTCCTGCTTTTAAAAACTTTCCCACAAACCGCCGAAGAACCGGTGTGCGCATCCCTATAAT
>CAJMMH010000011.1 GCA_905214365.1 uncultured bacterium | reverse complement strand
GTACTGGCATCAGTACATGCAGGCAATTCAGTCGGCGATGAGCGAGAGCAAAACCGTACGCCGCACGTATTCGGATATGGGACTGACGGAGTCAGAATTTGTCTTTAAGATTCCGGTATTCAATAACATGCCTGAGCAGCCTGCGTCAGAGCCCGGAGCGGATAAAAATCCGAACAATTGCTTAAAATCGCTGAAGGTAAACGGCAGCGAGCTAATCACGTCCTTTGATAAGAGCCAGAGCGCGTTTTCCTGTACGGTTTCCGAGTCCTCAGTTTCCATTGAAGCGACAGCAGCGTCCTCCCTCGCGTCTGTCAGCGCTCCGTCTTCCCTTGCGCTTTCGGAGGGAGACAATACCTGCCAGATTGTGATTACTGCGGAGAACGGAGAGGCAAGAACCTACACGCTGACCGTGACAAAAACGGCTGGCAGCGATGCGGAGGATCTGGGCTACGGCGATCTGCTGGTTCAGGATCAGCAGCTGACAATCGGACTTGGAGACGGTGCGTGCGGTATTGTGCGGCTTGCGGATGTATATCTGAACTATCAGGACGGTATGGATTATCCGTATATTGACGGCATTCAGGCTCCGGCAACGGTTGACAGCTTCCTGCGCGGAGTTCAGCTTGAAGGAAATATCCGCGCAGATCTGGTCAAAAATGCGACGGGAGAGGCATGCGATGGAAGCAGCGCGGTTGGAACCGGTGTGCACCTGATCGTTACGGATCTCGCGGACGGTACGCTGCTTGCCGATTGCCCGCTGATTGTATACGGCGATCTGAGCGGAGACGGTCAGTTCAACGTCGCTGATTTCTCCATTGCAAAGGCGGTTCTTCTTGGAAAGATTTCGCTGAATGCGGATCAGGCGTACGCGGGGGATCTGAATCAGGATGGAAGCTTCAATGTCCTTGATTTTTCCGTCATGAAGGCGGCTCTGCTTGGCCGGGTTGAAATATTACAGTAAACGAATGGAATGTACCGGGAAGCAGGAAGAACCCCGTTTTCCCGTTGAAAATGGTATGTTCCGGAGCGCTGCGTCGGAAGGAAAGGCGCGGCGCGTGAAATTGGAAAGGTTTTTTTACAGTTATGTCAAACTACGAAAACGAAATTAAGAAGAGACGGACATTTGCGATTATTTCCCATCCGGATGCCGGTAAAACGACACTGACGGAGAAGTTCCTGCTTTATGGAGGAGCCATCAACCAGGCAGGATCGGTTAAGGGAAAGAAAACACAGAAGCATGCGGTGTCGGACTGGATGGAGATCGAGAAGCAGAGAGGTATTTCTGTTACGTCCTCCGTTCTGCAGTTCCATTATGAGGGCTACTGCATTAACATCCTGGATACGCCCGGACATCAGGACTTCTCTGAAGATACCTACCGCACGCTGATGGCGGCAGATTCCGCAGTTATGGTCATCGACGCATCCAAGGGTGTTGAGGCGCAGACCATCAAGCTGTTTAAGGTCTGCGTGATGCGCCATATTCCGATTTTTACGTTTATCAATAAGCTGGACCGGGAAGCAAACGATCCGTTTGAGCTGATGGATGAGATTGAGCGTGTTCTTGGAATCCGTACCTGTCCGATCAATTGGCCGATTGGATGCGGCAAGAGCTTCAAGGGCGTTTATGACCGCAATACTAAGAAGATCACAACCTTTGTTGCGGCTGATGCCGGTATGCATGAAATCGAAAGCCATGAGCTGGATGTAGAGACCGCAGAGAATGAGGTCGGCATCATCGGCTATCAGAAGCTGCTTGAGGATATTGAACTTCTGGACGGAGCATGCGATGAGTTTGATCAGGAAGCGGTAAGCTCCGGTAAGCAGTCTCCGGTGTTTTTTGGCTCTGCACTGACCAACTTTGGTGTGGAGACCTTCCTGGAACATTTCCTGAAGATGACGTATTCTCCGTTGCCAAGACATTCCGATCAGGGCGAGATCAGTCCGTTTGACGAGAAGTTTTCCGCGTTTGTTTTTAAGATTCAGGCAAACATGAACAAAGCGCACCGCGACCGTATTGCGTTCATGCGTATCTGTTCCGGTAAATTTGAGGCCGGAATGGAGGTCAATCATGTGCAGGGCGGCAGAAAGATCCGCCTGACGCAGCCGCAGCAGATGATGGCACAGGAGCGTACCATTGTGCAGGAGGCTTACGCAGGAGATATCATCGGTGTGTTTGATCCGGGCATTTTCTCTATTGGAGATACAATCTGTGATCCGTCCCAGACGTTCCGCTTTGACGGCATCCCGACGTTCGCGCCGGAGCATTTCGCAAGAGTGCGTCAGGTCGATACGATGAAACGCAAGCAGTTCATCAAGGGAATCAGCCAGATTGCGTTAGAGGGCGCGATTCAGATCTTCCAGGAATTCAATACCGGCATGGAGGAGATCATTGTTGGCGTTGTAGGTGTGCTGCAGTTTGACGTACTGAAGTTCCGCCTGGAAAGTGAGTACAATGTTGAAATCCGCATGGATGTGCTGCCGTATGAGTATATCCGCTGGATAGAGAACTGGCAGGAGATTGATGTCGCAAAACTGAGCGGTACATCCGATATGAAGAAGGTAAAGGATCTGAAGGGCAATCCGCTGCTTCTATTCGCAAACAGCTGGAGCCCGCAGATGGTTCTGGAGCGGAATAAGGGACTGAAGCTGGCAGAGTTCGGCACTGAATCCTGAGAATCCGCATATCCTGTCAGTAAAAAGGCAGGATGCGGGTTATGAGAATTTGCGATCTCAGACAGAAGGAAGTAATTAATATCACAAACTGCAGGCGTCTCGGTTTTGTCTGCGATGTGGATTTTTCCTGCGAAACCGGACGGATTGAGGCATTGATTGTGCCGGGACCAGGAAAAATCTGCGGAATTTTCGGACGGGATACCGAGTATGTGATTCCGTTCGGAAGGGTGTGCCAGATCGGACCGGATATTATACTGGTTGACATAAAAGAAGATGAGGTACTGGTTTCATGCCGGGGGCAGGAGAAGCGTCCGACATCCGGGTAACCGAAAGGAGGAATACCAATGAAGTGTCCATTTTGCGGAGAAGATGGAACGAGAGTGATTGATTCACGTCCGGCAGATGATAATAGCGCAATTCGCAGGAGACGGCTCTGCGAAGCGTGCGGAAGGCGTTTTACAACTTATGAAAAGCAGGACATATTTCCCCTGATGGTGATTAAAAAGGATCAGAACCGTGAGCCGTACAGCCGCGATAAGATCCGCACCGGGATTTTTCTTGCGTGCCATAAGCGCCCGATTTCAACGGAAGCACTGAACCGTCTGGTTGATGAAGTGGAAAACGCGATCTTCTCTCTGGATGAGAGAGAAGTGCCGAGTTCGATGATCGGTGAGTTGGTCATGGATAAGCTGAAAGCGTTGGATGAGGTCGCGTATGTCCGTTTTGCCAGTGTGTACCGTTCCTTTACCGATGTGAATACCTTCGCTGAGGAACTGAAATCTCTGCTTCGGAAAGGAGACTGAGTATGTTTCAGCGCTTTTATCCGGGTGAAGAGTGCAGATCCGCGTATGAGATCGATTATCAGGCAAAGTACCGGGAAGGCCTTCGGGGCGTCATTTTTGACATTGATAATACGTTAGTTCCGCACGGAGCTCCGGCGGACGCGCAGGCGAAGGAGCTGTTTGAAACGCTGCGGCGGATTGGATTAAAGACCTGCCTGATTTCCAACAATCAGGAACCGAGAGTCCGTCCGTTCGCGGAAGAGGTCGGTTCTCCATTTGTCTGCAATGCGCACAAGCCTTCTGTGAAAAATTATCGGAGGGCGTGCGGGATCATGCAGACGGATCCGGCTCATACGCTGTTTGTCGGCGATCAGCTGTTTACCGATGTTTTCGGAGCAAACCGTGCGGGAATTCCAAGCTGCCTGGTGCGGCCGATTCATCCGAAGGAGGAAATCCAGATTGTCCTGAAGCGGTATCTGGAACGGATTGTTCTGTATTTTTATCACAGAAAGAGCAGAAAAAGATGAGCAGTATCATACTGATCGGCTTCATGGGAGCCGGAAAAACAACGACGGGGACGATCCTGGCAGAAATGACAGGACTTCCGTTTGCAGATACCGATCAGCTGATTGAGCAGCGGGCCGGGATGAGTATTTCTGAAATTTTTGCTGAGCAGGGCGAGGAAGCGTTCCGGAAGCAGGAGACAGAACTGCTTTTAGCGTTGTTAAAGGAAAAGCAGGAACAGATCCTTTCCTGCGGGGGCGGATTGCCGCTCAGAGAGGAAAACCGTGCTCTGCTGAAGCAGCTTGGAACGGTTGTTCACCTGTCAGTTCAGCCGGAAACGGTGCAAAAACGGCTGAAGGGTGATACGACCCGCCCGCTGCTGCAGGGGGAGGACGCAGAAGAGAAGATCCGGACGCTGTTGGGAAAAAGAGAGGATCTTTATGAAGCTGCTGCGGATATTGTGCTTCCGGTTGACGCGCTGACGCCAGAAGCAGCCGCAGAGCAGATTTGCCGGGCGGCAGCAAAAAAATAAAAAATAGAAGAAAAAACACTTGCATATTTTTACATTGTAAGCTATAATAAAAAGCACGTACTAATGTGCTCTCGGAATCTTGGAATGTCTGAGGTTGCAAGAGTACATATTACAGCCAGGGAGGAAAGACGATGATTTCAGCAGGCGATTTCAGAAATGGTAAGACCCTTGAGATTGACGGAAATGTTTATCAGATTATTGAGTTTCAGCATGTAAAGCCCGGTAAGGGAGCTGCTTTTGTTCGTACCAAGTTAAAGGATATCAAGGCAGGCGGTGTTGTGGAGAGAACCTTCCGTCCGACCGAGAAGTTCCCGGAGGCAAGAATCGACCGCAAGGACATGCAGTATTTATATAACGATGGTGATTTATATTACTTTATGGACAATGATACCTATGAGCAGATCGCATTGAACAGCGATATCATCGGTGATACCCTGAAGTTTGTAAAAGAGAATGAGATGTGTAAGATCTGTTCTCACAACGGAAATGTATTCTCTGTTGAGCCGCCGCTGTTTGTTGAGCTTGAGATCACAAGCACTGAGCCGGGTCTGAAGGGCAATACCGCAACCGGAGCTACCAAGCCGGCAGTTGTTGAGACCGGAGCTACTGTTTACGTTCCGCTGTTCGTTGACAACGGTGAGAAGATCCGGATTGATACCAGAACCGGTGAGTATCTCTCCAGAGTGTAATTGATTTTGCTTTTTTTCTGCGGTGCCTGCACCGCAGATATTATGCGCCTGTAGCTCAGTGGATAGAGCAGTAGAATCCGGATCTATGTGCGGGGGTTCGATTCCCTTCAGGCGTAGTCTCTCACCCGATGCCCTTTGCTTTCTGCCGATATGGAAAGGGTAAAGGATATGAATTATCGCGAATTTCTTGCGAAGCTAACGGATGAATTACGGAAAGAGCTTGCGGATGGTGATACCGTAGCTGTCCGGACAGTACAGAAGAACAATGGAATACAGATGAAAGCGCTGAGCGTTTGTCATGCAGAAGAAAAGGTGTGCCCTATGATATATATGGCACCCTTTTATCGTATGTACACATCCGGGAAAAAGATGGACGATATTGTCCGCGAGGTACTGCAGATGTGTCAGATTGGTATTGACTGCGCGGCGGATGACAGCCTGTTTTTCTGCTTTGAGAAGGCGAAAAGTCGTCTGACATTCCGTCTGATCCATTATGAAAGCAATTATGAGTTCCTTTCACGAGTCGTGTATCGCAGAGTTCTTGATTTTGCAATTGTGTATTGCCTTTTCTTTGAAGGAAACAGCGGGCAGGTCGGAACATCTCCGGTGTATCGGGAGTATCTGAACGTATGGGGTGTTGCCGAAGAAGAGCTGTATCGGACCGCAATGGAGCGTACACCGAGGATTCTTCCGCTGCGGGTACAGTCGTTAGATGAGATTCTTGGAGAAGTACTCTGTGTCGGGCAGGAGGACTGTGCCTGTCATGTATACGCCATGACGAATCGGATCGGGTTTTACGGCGCAGCGGCTGCTTTTTATCCGGGAGCAGCAAGGGCTGTCGCCCGCAACCTGGGAAGTGACCTGCTGCTTCTGCCGAGCAGTGTCCATGAATTTCTGGTGCTTCCGTCCGGGAAGCGGGACCGTTCCGAGATTCGCAGACTGGAGCATCTGGTTTCTTCGGTAAACAGTACCCATTTGTCTCCGGATGAGGTACTTTCCGGTCATGTGTACCGATACCGCCGGAATACGGACCAAATTTCTGTGGAGAAGACGTGACAGGCAGGTCGTAGGATTTTGCAGGTTCTGCATACGAAGCATCGGCAAAATCCGTTGCTGGTTGAGCGCGGCGTGAACAGTAACACGGCCTTTTGCGCGGACTGTGCGATGAAATATCACTTGCTTTTTTCTGTGTTTCGTATTAAAGTAAATGAGTACCTGCAGCTAGAATAATGAGGAGCTTTGCGGATCTGGCTTTGATGTGCTGCATTGAGCCAGAGCCATCCGTTGCTGGTTGAACGGAGCGCAAACTGCTGCAGAGAATGCATTTCGGAGAAAAGAGGATTGGAGATGGACAGAATTACCGGAAAAACAGTTCTGACAGGGCTTCTTGGCAGACCGGTTTCTCACAGCATTTCGCCGCTGATGCACAATGCCGCGTTTGAGGCGGACAGGCTTGATTATGCCTATCTTTGTTTTGATATCGGGGAGCAGGAACTGGATCAGGCGGTAGCTGGCCTGAAGGTTCTCGGCGCGAGAGGCTGGAACTGCACGATGCCGGATAAAAAGCGCATGGCGCAGCTGTGCGATACGCTGTCGCTTGCGGCGTCAGTGACCGGGTCGGTAAATACAGTTGTGAATGAAAACGGAGTTCTGAAGGGCTACAGCACCGATGGAACCGGATATATGATGGCACTGAAAGATGCAGGGTATGACATTGTCGGCGGCCGTATGACGCTTTTCGGAGCAGGCGGAGCAGCGCTCGCAATTCTGGCACAGGCGGCAATTGACGGTTTGGAGTCCATCCAGGTGTGCAGCAGACAGGGCAGGTCATTTGATCAGGCGGTAATGGTTGCGGATCGTCTGAACAAAGAGACAGACTGTAAGGTAACTGTGATTGATCTGGCGGATCAGAATGCAGTACGTCAGTCAATTGATGAGAGCACGATTCTGACTAATGCGACGAGTGTTGGGATGGCTCCTAATGCGGATGCCTGTCTGATTCCTGATGCGTCGTGGCTTCACAGGGAACTGATTGTATCGGATATTATTTACAATCCCAGAAAAACAAAGCTGATGGCGATGGCAGAGGAAGCAGGATGCCCGGTGTGCGGCGGGCTGTACATGCTTCTGTATCAGGGAGCGGAGGCGTACCGCCTGTGGACGGGAAAGCCGATGCAGACAGAGCTAATCAAAGAACGATATTTCAGCGGCAGATAATGTCGCTGCGGGTCTGGTACAAAGCTGTGATTTCACCGGCAAAACCGCAGAGGATCCGGAAGGAGGAAACCATGGAACAGACAAAACGCAAAAAGAAAAGAAAACCGGTCCGCCGCAGAGGAAGGCTGAAGCAGCTGATTCCGTATCTGGCGATTATTCTGGTTGCCGCGGCGCTTGTAACAGCAGTAATTCTTGTAACAGGAAGAAAAGGACTGAAGGATGACGCGGATCCGAGTGCAATTGAGCTGAATCGTACCACGTCGGCAGACGGGACAGATAACAGCCGCGTCGAGCAGGATACCAATCCGCAGATTGCGGATATTATTACGCGGTACTTCCGCGCGGCAAAGGACGCGGACGCAGATACGCTCAACCAGATCGTTGAGACAGATATTCCGTTTGACCAGGAACGGCTGAGGATGGAGTCGGAGTATGTAGAGTCTTATAACAACATTTCCTACTATACGGTTCCTGGCATTGTAGACCATACCTATATTGTATATGTGTCGTACGACCTAAAACTTCGCTCCATTGATACCAAAGCTCCGTCTTTAGTTCGTTTCTATGTCTGCGAGAACGAGGACGGAAGCATGTATATTGATAACCGGGCAAAGGACGGAGAGGTATCTGCCTACATGCAGGAGGTAGCGAACTGGCAGGAAATCCGCGATCTGAATACGGAGGTGAATAACCGGTATAAGGCGGCGCTGGATTCCGATGAAAAACTGCGTGAGTTCTGCTCGATGCTGAACGGGGAAAGTACCGGGACGGCAGCAGCTGATGGTACAGGGGAAGCGGATGAGCCGGCAGCAGATAAGCAAAGCACCGCTTCAGAGAGCACCGGCAAATAAAAATACAGACTGGGAAGCAGTAACGGGGAGAGAGGCATTACCGCAAGCGGCAATTCTGCGCTTTGGTAATGCCTTCATCTTTTTCTTGCCTTGTATCATGCGGATATGCTATACTAAAAAACGGGTGCATGGCACCTGATACAAAAACGGGCGCAGATAACGCGCCACGGGAGGTTATAATGGAAAATACAGAGAATGTGAAAAAGGTCTGGCAGGCGATCGACCACGTAAAATATGTCATCAAAGGAAAGGACGACTGCCTGGCAAAGCTGATGTGTACCATGCTGGCAGGCGGACATATTCTGATGGAGGATATTCCGGGAGTCGGAAAGACAACGTTGGCGCTTGCGTTTTCCAAGGCACTTTCACTGAAACAGAAGCGAATGCAGTTTACTCCGGACGTGCTGCCGTCCGATGTCTGCGGATATCATGTGCTGCAGAAGGAAACCGGCAAGTACATTTATTATCCGGGTGCGGTTATGTGCAATCTGTTCCTTGCGGATGAAATTAACCGTACGTCCCCGAAAACGCAGTCTGCGCTTCTGGAGGTTATGGAAGAGGGTACGGTTACGATTGACGCGGTGCGCCGCGAGGTTCCGCAGCCGTTTATGGTAATTGCAACGGAGAACCCGACCGGCTCATCCGGAACGCAGCTGCTGCCGGAGTCCCAGATGGACCGTTTTATGATCCGTATGTCCATTGGCTATCCGAAGCCGGAAGATGAGATTTCTATGTTAAAGAGCAAGCGTACATTGAGCGTGGATGATATCAAACCGTGTCTGGACATTGATGAGATTCTGGAAATGAAGAAGGATGTTGAGCAGATCTATATGCATGACCTGGTTTACCAGTACGCGGTGGATCTGGTGAACGCGACCAGACACCATCAGCTTCTGACTCTTGGCGTCAGTCCGAGAGGTACGATTGCGCTGATTCGTATGGCAAGCGCGTATGCGTATATGCAGTACCGCGACTATGTGGTACCGGACGATATTGCGGCTGTTTTTGTGGATGTCTGTGCACATCGTGTGATTCTTAATACTAAGGCAAAGGTTGGAAATGTAACGGCGGAAAGCATTCTGACACAGATCATGGATGTGATTCAGAAGCCGAAGGCAAAGAAGGGTTGATATGGCAGGAAGAAAGATAGTCTACGGACTGATAGTCGCGGTGACTGCGTATATTGGTCTGATGTATGACGGTCCGGTGCCTGGAACAATTCTTGCGTTTGAGCTGCTTTTGCTGGTACTGATGTTTGTGGTAAGCTGGGTGCTCAAGAGCGGAGTCTCCGTTTCGATGGAAACCGCGGATAACGTTGTAGACTGTTCAGAGCGGGCAAAGATGATGATCTTTTTCCGGAACCGGAGTTTCCTTCCGGTCAGCGACGCCGTGCTGAGAGTCAGTGTCAGCAACTGTCTGGATGATGAGTATGAAGAGTACGATATCAGTCTGCGCGCAGCGGCGCACAGCCGGATGCGTATTCCATTTACATTTGCCTCAACCTACTGCGGCGTTATCCGTGTGTCAGTAGAGTTGCTGCAGGTGTATGATTATTTGCGGCTGTTCCGCAGAAAAAAGAAAGTAAGCGGAGCAGGAAGCTGCGTGGTGATGCCGCGTCTCCATGAGATGCAGCTGACGATTACGGAAGCCTGCCGCAGCTTTGATTCGGACAGTGAAGAGTTTGATAAGAACCAGGCCGGGGATGATCCGTCAGAGATTTTCCGTGTCAGAGAGTACCGGCAGGGCGATAAGCTTTCGAGGGTGCACTGGAAGATGAGTGCGCGTCTGGATCAGATGATGATCAAAGAGCTGTCGCGCCCAGTCAGCAATTCTGTCGGTATTTATCTGGATCTTCGGTTCCGCGATATTGATGAGGCACAGTCTGTCTTTGAGCTGTGCTATTCGTTGTCGATGGCACTTCTGGCACAGGAATGCCCGCACCGGATTTTCTGGTGCAGAAAAAAAGATCCGATCGCGTTTGAAGAGATTGTGATCCGGACACCGGAGGATCTGACCGAAGGGATGGGACGGCTTCTGACGTTCGGAAAGCGGGAAACTGAGCTGCTGTGGGACGCGTTCCGCACATCTCATCCGCAGCTTGCGGTACATCGCATGATTGCGATTACCTGCATGGATCCGGTAAAGGATATGACCGAGTTTCTTGCGCCGGATCAGATGAACAAATCCGTACTGACGATTGATCAGCTGGACGATCTGATTGAAATATAATTTGGAGGAATTTCATGGAACAACAGGAGGAAAAGGGAATCCTGGTTGACCGGCAGGTTCTGGCGGAGGCACCGAGGCAGCAGCGGCATGTGCATGAGCTGATTCTGCTGGCGCTAAAGTATCTGTATCTGCTGGCTGCGAGCCTGGGAATTGCAGGCGCGTTTGTCCGCACGTTCCAGATACCGGTAAACACAGGATTTCTGGTGGCAGGGCTGGTGCTGATCTGCCTGGTCTATACTGCCGTGTATTCGTTTCCGAAACGGATTCCGGCTGCGCTTGGGATTATCATCCTGCTGATGATCGCAGGAGGATTTCTGTTCAGAAACCGGCTCGCGGACGGCTTTGGATGTCTGTTTAACCAGGCGGCCGCCCAGGTAAATTCTTACTATGGACTGTCTGTTCCGCTTCTCGCAGTGGACGGGGCGGATACAGCCGGACAGACGATCAGCATTCTGTATCTGATGATGATTTTTGATGCTATTCTGGCGTCCGGCATGATTTATTATCTGGATGCGCGTGTGACAGCGCTGATTATGACATTTCCGCTTGCGCTCGCGCTTGCGGTCGGCCTGTTTCCGGACATGGCATCATCTGCGCTGATGTTGTTTGCGTTAGTCGGCATTTATTTTTTGCAGTATACCAGGCAGCGGGAGAGTATGCGCGGACAGACGGTTTTGGTCCAGGTCGGCAGCAGCATGCTTTCCAGGCTGCGCTGGCAGACGGCTGCGCTTGCGGCTGGACTGGTGCTGATTCTGTTTCCGGTCAGCTATTTTCAGCTTGGACCGATGATCAACAGCGGGTACGAAAGCCAGAGCGAGTTAAGAGAGGATATCCGGAGCGGGAATCTGATCTCCGGCATGCGTGAATTCTGGAAGAAGCTGATGCGCGGAGAGTGGGACTGGCTTCCGTTTGATATCATCCGCAGCAGCGGTGTTCACGGCGGGAAGCTCAGCAATGTCAAGGAAGTCAGGGATTATGATGATCTGCATCTGTACCTGGATATTTCTGATGATCTGTTTGCGCCGCTCTACATCCGCGGGTACGTTGGAACCAATTATACAGGAAACGGCTGGAAGGAACAGACAAAGGAGCAGAAAGAGGCGGCAGCGCAGACAGGGATGTCGGTTGGTCAGCTGAGCGCTTCCTATTACCAGCTGCTGCAGGGACTTCAGAAGCAGGGGAACAATGCGGTATACGGCAATCTTCGGTTTGTAATTACGAACCATGATGCGAACTCCGCGTATTCCTACATTCCATACGGATCGGATATTTCAGAATTTGAGCCGTCCGATGCCTATGATACGTACACGGAAGAGAAAACAGATGAAACCATTCTGAACATGTATTACATGAATACACAGAAGCTGTCCAATCTTCAGACTCTGGAAGAAGCGGGAGCCGCGTCAACGGCGGATCTTGTGTATCGGCAGTATGCGGCTCAGACGTATCTGGATGTACCGCAGGAAGGGCTGGAGCAGTTCCATGCGGAGTTTGACGGGAAGACATTTTCAACGGCGGCAGATGCGGTTGCGTATGTCAGGACAACGTTAGAGGAACGGGCGGAGTATACAAAAACGCCCGGCTCGACGCCCAAGGGGAACGATTATGTCGAGTATTTCCTTTATGAGAACCGTCAGGGCGTCTGCACGCAGTTTGCGTCTGCGGCAGTGCTGATGTTCCGTACCTTCGGCATTCCGGCCCGTTATGTGGAAGGTTATCTGACGAACAGCCTGACCGCAGCAGGAGGAGCCAATGAGATTTATGACCGCAGCGCGCACGCGTGGGTGGAAATTTATCTGAATGGCGTTGGCTGGATTCCGGTCGAGGTAACACCGGGATTCCTGAACGAGGAAGATATGAAGGATGACCGCACATCTTCTGTGGAGCAGGAAACAATTTCTGATGTGGACAATCCGGAGACTGAGCCGGAAACCGACCCGGCACAGGAATCAACAGAGGAGACGGAGGAAGAGACGATTGTTGTAGAGACAATTGCTCCGACAGAAACGGTTCCGCCGACCACAGAGCCGACAGAGCCGACACAGCCGACGACAGCGCCGCGGAATCAGCCGACGCAGCCGCCGGAGACAACAACGTCTCCCGAACAGCAGCCGGATCAGAAGTCAGACAATATGGTAAAAACGATTCTGACAATTCTGCTGATTGCAGCCGCGATCGCAGTTCTGATTGCATTGACCCTGTTCCTGATTCAGATTCAGTATAAAAAGCGTCTCGCCGCGCTGAATGCGCGCCTGGACAACGGAAGCCCGAAGGAGGGGATCCTGGAAGCGTTTGCTATGATTGAAACAGTCAGTGCGGCGCAGGGACTTCCTCTGGATGAATATACAGATTGGCAGCAGGCAATGGAGCGGTATCCGTTCCTGACACAGGAAACGCTGGCATGGCTGAGAGGGCTTCGCCTGGAGGCAGGTTTCAGCCAGCACGAGTTCGACGAGGAAACACGCCGGGACGCAGCAGGACTTTACCGGGAGCTCGCGGCGTGGGTACTGGAGCAGGACGGCTTCTGGAAACGGCTTCTTGACCGCTATCTGTACTGCATTGGATAGTGATGCGCGCCCGCAAATCCAGATACAACGAGAGTTCGGGTGTACATTAGAGCTGCAGTTTGCAAGTAGTGAAGTTGGTTTCCGACTGCGAAACGCGCAGACAGAAGCGATGAGACAGCAAGGGAGGACAGCATGATGATGGTAATTGGTATGGTAAACATCGGGGATGACAGTGAGACAAGACGATATTTCAGACAACAGTATATCGACCGTCTGCATGAGGCGGGAGCAGAGGTGCTCCTGATTTCCCAGGATCTTGGAGAGGATGTATTAAAGCTTGCGGAAGAAGGCTGCATGCATCTGCCACCAAAGGAGCAGAAGCAGTTAGAGGATTGGATGAATGCATGGCTCGATCAGTGCGACGGTCTGCTTCTTCCGGGAGGCGGAGATATTGATCCGGCGTTCTGGGGAGAGAAGCGGGAAGAGTGGGCGGGAGAGCCGAACCGAATCCGCGATCTGATGGAGCCGGTTCTGCTTGCCGAAGCGCGTAAGCGCGGGATGCCTGTCCTTGGAATCTGCCGCGGAATTCAGGCCATCAATGTGTTCAGCGGCGGAAGCCTTTACCAGGATGTGGTGAAGGACGGCGGGACGACCTTTACCGGGCATTCAGATTCCCCTCATAAGAAGGAACGGGTTCACGGTGTTTCGCTGAAGGAAGGCAGCTGGCTTGCCAATGTGCTCGGCACGACGCAGACCGGCGTAAATACCATGCATCATCAGGCAGTGAAGGAGGCCGCACCAGGTTTTACTGTCACGGCTGTCAGCGAGGACGGATTGATCGAAGGAATTGAGCAGACCGAAGGCAGCTTTTGCGTCGGCGTACAGTGGCACCCGGAACATATGGCGCCGCAGCATGCGGAGCAGTGCGGTATCTTTTCCGGATTCTTAAAGGAGTGCGAAGCGGCGGCAGTCAGGAAATAAGCGCGCCGAGAAAGCCTCCGGCGAGGCAGATTCCTCCAGTCAGAAAGAAACGGACACTCAGTTTGGGCATTTGGTGAATCATGGCTGCGGAGATAAGAAGCAGGACAGCAAAGCAGAGCAGTCCTGAGAGCAGTCCCCACAGGATGCGTCTTGAAGCCTGTCTGCGCGCACAGAAAAAGCCGCAGACCAGGCAGGAAAGACCGTAACCGGCAAAGACAACCGGCAGCATCTGGCGCGAGGAAAGTCCTAGCTTCCACAAAAGCAGTGAGGCAAGGCAGACAAATAGGAAGCTTACCAGAGCAGCGGCACACAAAGACAAAAACAGAGAAAGCAGAGTTCGTTTCATAAAAAAACTCCCGGCATACATGTCAGTACAATGTATGCGCGGGAGTTTTTTTTATGCGGTCAGAATGCAAATGTCTGTTTTACATGACCACGCAGTCAGCTGCAGCCTAAAATTCAGTGGCGATTCGACCGCCGGCTGACTGGAATAACCAGTATGATCAGCCAAGAACAGCGCTGACATGAACAGTTTTCTTTGATGGATCAAACGGAATCAGGCTGCCTTTTACTTCCCTGCCGTCTACGATCATGCTGCGGATACCCTTCTGCGCGTGATTCGGATTGGCGATTTCAATGATGTAGGTAACGCCGCGGAAGGTTCTTGTAACCATAAAACCGCTCATCGAAGCCGGGATACACGGGTCAACCATCAGACCGTCATACTCCGGTTTCATACCGAGAATTGCCTGAGAAACATTGAGGAAAGTCCATGCAGCCGTTCCGGTCAGCCAGCTGTTCTTCGCTTCGCCGAAGTTCTTTGCGTCGCGTCCGGCGATCATCTGCGAGTAAACATACGGCTCGGTGCGGTGTACATCGCTGATTTCCTCCAGATAAGCAGGGCAGATGCGGCGGTAAACCTCAAACGCGCGGTCACCGTGTCCGACACAGGTTTCCGCAATCGAAATCCATGGGTTGTTGTGGCAGAAGATGCCGGCATTTTCCTTATATCCCGGCGGATAGGAAGAAACCTCGCCAAGATTCAGGTGATACTCCTTATAAGCGGGCTGCAGAAGTACGATACCGTATTTGGTATCCAGATACTTTTCAACGGAAGCAAGTGCCTGTTGTGCCTTGCCCTCCTTGATGCCGACACCTGCCAGAACGCAGAAGCCCTGCGGTTCGATAAAGATTTTTCCATCCTCGCATTCCCTGGAACCGACCTTCTGGCTGAACGCGTCATAAGCGCGGACAAACCATTCGCCGTCCCATCCGGCATCGAGGATAACCTGATACATGTCGTCAACCTCTTTTTGTGCTGAAGCTGCTTCCTCGGTCAGTCCGAGACGGCGGCAGAGCTCTGCGTATTCATTGCCGTACTTAACAAACATACCGGCAATAAAAACAGATTCGGCAACCGGCCCCTCAGACGGACCGGAGGTCTGGAACGATTCGCCCGGATGCGCGGAGAAGCAGTTGAGGTTCAGGCAGTCGTTCCAGTCGGCGCGGCCGATCAGCGGAAGCTTATGCGGACCTCGGTGTGAAACGGTGTAGTTGAAGGAACGTCTCAGATGCTCCAGCAGAGGAACCTTTGTCTCTTCCTGGTTGTCAAACGGAACCTGCTCGTCCAGAATACTCATATCGCCGGTTTCCTTCATATAAGCAACCGTTCCTGCAATCAGCCACAACGGATCGTCATTGAAGCCACTGCCGATATCGGAATTGCCGCGCTTGGTGAGTGGTTGATACTGATGATACGCACTGCCATCCTCAAACTGCGTGGAAGCGATATCAATGATACGCTGGCGCGCCTTGTCCGGGATCAGATGAACAAAGCCAAGCAGATCCTGGCAGGAATCACGGAACCCCATACCGCGGCCGATGCCGGACTCGTAGTAGGAAGCGGAACGGGACATGTTAAACGTAACCATGCACTGATACTGATTCCAGATGTTTACCATGCGGTTCAGCTTTTCATCCGGAGAGGTTACGGAGTACTTGGCAAGCAGTCTGATCCAGTAGGCTTTCAGCTCAGCAAGAGCAGCTTCCGCCTTTTCGTCAGTTGAGAAGGCCTCCATCAGTGCCTTTGCCGGAGCCTTGTTGACAACGCCGCGGGATTCCCACTTCTGATCCTCTGGATTCTCACAGTAACCGAGAACAAAGATAAAGCTCTTGGATTCGCCCGGAGCCAGGGAAATGCGGATCTGATGCGCGCCGATCGGAGACCAGCCGCTGGCCATAGAATTGCTGCACGCATCATTCAGAATCGCCTGCGGGTCATTGTAGCCGTGGTAAGCGCCGAGGAAGGAATCACGGTCCGTATCAAATCCATCCACCGGAGCGTTGACACCGAAGATCGCGTAGTGATTGCGGCGTTCACGGTATTCTGTCTTATGAATGATGACGGAATTCATTACCTCAACCTCTCCAGTACTCAGGTTGCGCTGGAAGTTGGTCATGTCATCCATTGCGTTCCAAAGACAGAACTCAACGTAGGAAAACAGAGAGAAAGATTTTGCTTCGCTGCCTTCATTGGTCAGAACAACGCGGTTGACTTCACAGTTGTGTCCCATCGGAACAAACGAAGTAACCTGTGCCTTCAGTCCGTTTTTGGAACCGGTGAAGATGCTGTAGCCGAGTCCGTGACGGCACTCATAGCTGTCAAGCTCTGTCTTAACCGGCTGCCAGCCGGGATTCCAGATGGTATCGTTGTCCTTAATGTAGAAATAATGTCCGCCATTGTCGGTCGGTACATTGTTGTAGCGGTACCGGGTAAGACGAAGCAGCTTGGCGTCTTTGTAGAAGCTGTATCCGCCGCAGGTATTAGATTTCAGAGAGAAAAACTCTTCACAGCCGAGGTAATTGATCCACGGAAGCGGAGTCTTTGGGGTAGTAATGACGTATTCTCTGGCTGCGTCATCAAAATAACCGAATTGCATGACTAAACCTCCATTCTGAAAAATTGTGCACAGTAAGTTACTGCTTACATGCCACAGCAACGCAGGAAGGAAAGAAAAACCGCTTCTCTGAATTGCTATAACCGGATAATTATAGTATAATGGAACGCATGTGAAAATGCAAGACTAAAAACGAAAACGTTAAAGTAAATATTACGGATTTTCAATGAAAAACAGTAATATCCTTGTGAATCACGAAAGAATATTAAAAAGGAAGAGAAAGAAATTGGATAAAACGTTTAAAAATGTGGAAATAACACGAGAAAAATACTTGAAAACGCACAAAGAACCGAGTATGATGAAGATACGAAAACGTTTGCGATTATGGTAAAAGGAAAGAAGGGGTTAGCATGATTTCAATGAAGGATATTGCTGCTGTGTGCCATGTGTCAGTGGCAACAGTCAGCAAGGCGCTGAATAATCATACGGATATCAGCCAGGAAACAAGACAGATGATTCAGAAAAAAGCGGATGAACTCGGCTATGTGCCGAATCCGGCGGCAAGAGCGCTGAAGACGCACAGCACGTACAACATTGGCGTATTGTTTTACGATGATGCCAGAAGCGGACTGACCCACGAGTATTTTGCCAGCGTACTTGAGGCGGTGAAGAGTACGGCGGAGCGGCGCGGTTATGATGTGACGTTTATCAGTCATTTTGTCGGCGGACGGAAAACAACCTATCTGGAGCACAGTCGTTACCGCAATGTGGACGGCGTTGTGATTGTATGTACGGATTTCCGGAGCCCGGAGGTGATGGAGCTGATTCACAGCGAGATTCCGGTGGTAACGATTGATCATACCTTTGACAACTGCACGGCAATCATGTCAGACAACGTAAAAGGAATGGAGGAGTTAGTCCGGTTTGCTTACGAAAAGGGACACCGCAGGATTGCGTTCATTCACGGCGCGTCCTCTTCGGTAACGGATTCCCGGCTTGCAAGCTTTTTCCGTACAGCAGCACAGCTGAACCTGACCATTCCGGACAGCTATGTCTTAGAGTGTGCGTACCATGATACGGAAAATGCCGTGCAGCGGACCAGAGAGCTGCTTGGCTTAAAGACACCGCCGACCTGCATCATGTATCCGGATGATATTACGGCAATTGCAGGAATCAATGAACTGAGGAATCTCGGCTATTCCGTCCCAAAGGAAATTTCTGTGATCGGATATGATGGTATTACTATTGGCCAGACACTGTTTCCGAAGCTTACAACCATGCGGCAGGATGTCGCCGGGATCGGCGGAAGCGCGGCGGATCAGCTGATCAGTCAGATTGAGCATCCGAAGACGACCATTAAGCAGATCATCACCATCGGGGGAGAGTTAGTTGAGGGAGGTTCTCTGGCATGAAACCACTCATACAGCGTTTTTTCGGACACCTGCGGACAATCAATCATCATAAATGGCTGGTAACGACAACCTGTTTTCGGGTCGGCCTGTACCGCCAGGGACTGGCGCACGATTTGTCCAAATATTCCCCGGTCGAGTTTCTGGCTGGTGTCCGTTACTGGCAGGGAACCTGCAGTCCGATCAATCAGGAAAAAAAGGAATTGGGCTATTCCCGCGGCTGGCTGCATCACAAGGGACGCAACCGCCACCATTTTGAGTACTGGATTGATTATGCGCCGGATCCTAAGGACGGCCTGCAGGGGATGAAGATGCCGAAAAAGTTTGTGGCGGAGATGGTCATCGACCGGATCTGTGCAAGCAAAAACTATCAGAAGGAAGCGTATACCAGGGAAAGTGCCTGGAAGTACTATAAAAAAGGAAGAGACTGCTGCATTATGCACCCGGAAACACGTTTTTTACTGGAGTACCTTCTGAAAAAGACGGCAGCGGAAGGAGAAGAGGCCGTATTCAGCTACATGAAGCATGTGCTTCTGCGGTATAAAAATCGGGATTATCATGTGGTGGACGGAAAACTGCTGCTGGATTAGGTCATGCAGCGCGCGCCTGCAGACCGGGGCTGAGCACTGCGGGAATGCTTTTTTTAACACGCTCTAGGCGGAGCGTCGGATGGCAAGCAGATGGAGCAGGCATAAAAGAAGCTGAGAGGCAAGCATGCCGTACATCCAGCCGCGGATGCCGTACCGGGGAACCAGAAGAAGGATGGAGACGGTGCGCAGGGCGGCGCAGCAAAGGCTGTGAAGAAATACCGCATTCATGCGTCCGAGTCCGTTGAGGATTCCGGCACAGGTCACAGACAGATAAAGAAACGGGCAGATAAACGACAGTGACCGCAGCATCGTTCCTGCCAGGCGGCTCTGAAAACAGAGCTGTCCGAGTGTCGGGCCAAAGATAAAAAAAAGAATCAGAAATCCAATTCCAAGCCAAAGGCTGAAGCGAATGCTGATGCCGGAGGCTTTTCTGATGCTTTCCTTGCTGCCGGAAGCAGCATCCGCGGCGATTTTCGGCGTCAGAAGAAGCGAAGCCGAGTGCGTCAGCGAAGAAGGAAACAGAAGAAACGGAAGCGTCATGCCAGTCAGCACACCGAAGACAGACAGCGCATCCTTCGCGCTCATGCCAAACGCGCGCAGGGAGCAGGGAATCAGGATAGATTCCGCTGTCTGAAGAAGTGTCATGCAGAGTCGGCTTGCCGCAAGCGGAAGCATATCACGGAAAAGCTCCGCGGATGCGGCGAAAGGAAAGGTACTCATGCGGCGTTTTGCGCGGATTGCAGAGCTGAAAGGTTGTGTCTGGCTGGGCGCTGCAGCGGAATCAGCCTGGCGAAGATGGCTGACAACCGCCGCAGAGTCATCAAAGCTGGAAGAATCAGACTGGAAACTGCGGCGTTCTTTGAACCAAAGCGCACAGAGATAGACGGAGGAGGCGAGTTCCCCGATCACAGCACCCGCGGCAACATCAGTCAGGCTGACCGCGGTTTGGGTATGGCTTCGGAACAGCCAGATCAGAACAATGCTTCCCATACGGGCACATTGCTCTGCAAGCTGGGAAAATGCCGGATGCTTTACGGTTCCGCAGCCAAAATAATAGCCGCACAGGCAGGAGTGGATACAGGAAAGCGGCAGGGAAAACACAAGCACGCGCAGAATCGGAGCGCAGCGTTCTTCGTTCAGAATACGGATACTGATTGTTTCCGCGGCCGGATAAACGATAGCCGCGAAGAAAAGCGAGATAGAAGTCGAAAAAAACAGAGCAGCGAATAGAAGTGATTTTTCCTGACCGGTTCCACGTTCCCTGTGCGCGGCAGTCAGACGGGAGAGCGCGGTCTGGATGCTGACGGAGATCGTGGCAATGCAGATGCCGACGGCGGGCAGGGCAAGCTGGTAAATTCCCATGCCCTCTTCGCCAAC
>CAJMMH010000010.1 GCA_905214365.1 uncultured bacterium | reverse complement strand
GCCGAGGGATTCTGCAAGTCGATGCCCTTCAGCTTCACTGTAGAGGAAACCTCTAGCTCTTCCGGAGCGCAGGTGATCAGGTCTACATAAGAGGTTCCCCACAGGGTAGCCAGGTCTGCGGAATACTCAGACAGAGACTGGATCGGAACGGTGAAGCAGGTATCCGGAGTGTAGGTCTCGTCATACTTTTTGTTGTAGTCAAGAATCTGCTGAATCAGATCTTCATGTCCTACCGGGCCATTTGAATAGATAACAGACTTCTCAAACTCTTCCTGGCTAGAATATGCCTTGTTAGAATTTACCAGGCACCAGTAGTCACCGTTATCGTTGTTGGAAAGCTTCTCTTCGCCAGTGTATCCGGTCGGAATCTTGATACCCTCGTCATTCAGCTCATAGTTTACGCCTTCAAATCCGCTCTGCAGAGTAGACAGTACTTCCGGATCGCTCATCCACTCAATGTACATCCATGCAGCGATTCTCTCTTCATCGGTTGCGTCTGCGTTGATACCGTAGATCATACCGAACGGCCAGTACTTACGTCCCTGCGGCTCCTCACCTTCCGGTGCTCCTGCCTTCGGGTCAAGAATTGCCAGCTCAGCATCCGGGCAGTTCGTCATCAGAGTCTCGATATCTGCACTCAGACCGGAGCTGATGTAGCAAGACCATGTTCCTGCCTTACCGCTTAAGAAATCAGCCTTTGCCTGTGTGCCGGACTCATCCAGGTAGAACTCCGGAGAAATCAGTCCGTTGTTCCACTGATAGTTCATGTTCTCCAGCCACTTCTTGGTCGGCTCCCAGGTCAGGGACGCAACAGCCAGATCAGAGTTCAGCGCTCTTCCCTCTGCGTCGTTCGGCCAGCCGCGGAAATTATAGTCAAAGTTGAATGACTTAATATACGGTGTTGCGGTTGCGAAGCCAAGGCCTGCTTCCTTCCACTTTTCAAGCATTGCATTGTACTCTTCCAGAGACTGCGGCATGTCAACGCCTACCTCGTCCATCCAGTCCTTACGGATGATGGTTCCCCAGTTACTGGAAACAAGCTCGGTACGGTTGCCCATAACAACCATCTGCTTGCCGTCAATTACACCATAATCCTGAATGATGTCACCCATGGTATCCCAGAAGGTCGGAGCATAGTAAGCGATCTCATCAACATCCAGTTCCTGATAAGCATCCTGAGAATAATACTGAAGGATGTTCGGATAGTCATAATGGAAGATGATGGTCGGAGCATTTCCCGCAGACAGCAGCTGTGTAAAGTCAGCAACCTCAGTAGAACGGCCGATGGATACCCAGTTGATATTTACATTGTACTTATCTCCAAAGTTTTCCTGAATCCACTTGGTCCAGTAGTTATCAGTCGGGTTCCAGCCCTCCCATCCTCTCTCATAAACCGGGATGGAAAGTGTTACGGTCTCTTCAAAACCGTTGGAGTAATCCGTGTACTTACTCTCTTCTGCTGCTGCCGGAACAGCGATGCTTCCAAGTGCCATTGCTGCGGTCAGACCGGCTGCAAATGCCTTCTTAAATGTTTTCATAGGTTTATCCTCCTTGAAAAAATGATTTATAACACAGGATTCAGAACTTGCGGAGCGGACATGCCGCTCCATCCTGCTATTATTGATGTTGAACTGCTGTACTCTCTGTCTGCTATTTTCCAGACCTCCGGATCCATCAGCCCTTAACAGCTCCGATCATGGTTCCCTGCACGAAATACTTCTGTACGAACGGGTAGATGCAGAGGATCGGGAAGGTTGCGAATACGATACATGCGGACTTCAGAATTTCCGGGTCCGTCATGCGGACTACCTGAGTATCGTTGACCGAACCGGAAACCGCCTCAGTTGCAGCAATCAGCAGATAATACAGTTTCAGCTGCAGCGGACGCAGCGCCGTGTTCTGCTTGATATAAAACATTGCGTCGCTGTATGCGTTCCAGCGGCCTACCGCGTAGAACAGCGTAACTGTTGCAATGATCGGCTTAGACAGCGGAATTACGATGCGTCCAAGAATCGTATAGTGGCTTGCTCCATCAATACGCGCCGACTCAATCAGGCTCTCAGGAATACTCGACTCCAGAGAATTCTTCATAATAACCAGGTTGTACGCACTGAACGCCAGCGGAAGAACCAGGCTCCACATGGTTTCCAGAAGTCCCAGGTTGTTAATCAGGAGGTAATCAGGAATCATACCGCCTGCAAAATACATCGTGAAAATAAAGATGAAGTTGATCACCTTTCTTCCCTTCAGACCCGGTCTCGACAGCGGATACGCCGCAAGGATGGTGATTACCATACCAAGAACGGTAAAGAGAATGGTCATAATAACCGTCACATACATCGAGGTAATGATGCTGGCATCATTGAATACCTTTTCGTACGCTTCAAAGGTAAGACCCTTCGGAAGCAGGAACACCTGCTTGGTCGAAACATACGCCTCAGAACTGATGGACTTCGATACAACGTGAATAAACGGAAGCAGACAGGTGAGGCAGACAATCGCGATAAACAGATAAATCAGCACATCGTAAAACAGATCTTTCGTTCTGGACGCTGTCCAGGCTTTTTTAGTATGTATATTCTTGCTCATCAGACAACCTCCTTATACCAGACCGCTCTCGCCGAGCCGCTTTGCTACAAAGTCAGAAGCCAGAACCAGAATCAGACCAATCAGGGACTGGAACAGACCGAGCGCCGTGGACTGCGCGAACTTCATATCCTTGATACCCCACTGCCATACAAGGATCGGGATCGTTGTCGTGTACTCATGCGCTTTTGCATTCATCAAAGCCGCGATACGCTCGAAGGAACCGCCCATGATCTTACCAAGCTGCATGATCAGAAGAATGACGATGGTGCTGCGGATACAGGGAATCGTTACATGAAGCATCTGCTTCCAGCGTCCCGCGCCGTCCACGCGGGCTGCCTCATACAGCTCTGAATTAACGGAAGTAATGGCTGCCAGATAAACAATGGTTCCCCATCCCATACTCTGCCATGCGCCAACGATGATGTAGGTAATCAGCCACGGCGTATCTTCCTGCAGGAAATTGACGGCGCTGCCGCCTGCCCGCTCAATCAGGTTGTTGACAATACCGTTATTGACGGAAAACAGCTGGTAAGCAAGTCCTCCGATAATAATCCAGGAAAGGAAATGCGGCAGATACAGAAGTGTCTGAGATACCTTTTTAAATACTACATTCTTGATTTCATTCAGCATCAGTGCCAGAATAATCGGCATAGGGAAGCTGACAATCAGGTCAAGCACATTTAACAGAAGGGTATTTCTTAACGATACCATAAAGGAACGATGCTTGAATACCTTCTGGAACACTTCAAGACCGACAAATTCCTTTCCGAAGAAACCATCCTTGACCTTGTAATTGGTAAACGCGTTGTACAGACCAAGCATCGGCACGTATTTGAACAGGATACAGAATCCAAGCGGAATGATCAGCATAGAATACAGCTGCCAGTCCTTTCCGATATAATAAAGCAGACCTTTGCGTTTTCCGCCCGTGTTCACTAAAACAGCGCTCTGTTTCTTATGATTACCCATACGGAATCCCTCCCAGTAAATTTACCGTCTTACCGGCATATTTTCTTTCTATGTTTCAAAGCTTACCGGATTTTGGGCCATTTCCATCAATCCGAAATCGCTTTTTATGGATATTTTGAATCATAGAAAGAGAGAGCTGCGCACTTCTTTCGTACATCATGCACAACTTTCGTATGCATTAAGTTTCTCACAAATTTTTAACATTTTCTACGTTCATTCTATCAAATATTGTGCAAAAACAACCATTTATCTATTTCATTTGTTTATTTTGCTCATGCACCCCACTCTTTTTCCTCTGTCTGTGTCCATTTATGCGCTGTGCAGAATCATCCATGTGTAAAAGGCCTGACAGGTTATCTATATTTTCTCCCTGTCAGGCCTTCCTTTTATGGATTCTGCCTCCCACAGCCTGCGCAGATGGCTGATCCTTTGTTCTGCTTTCCGTTCGGCTTCCTTTCAGGATATCGATCCGCATCCCATTTGCCCCGTTTGCGCGTGCTTCAAGCATGCTCCAGAATCCGGTATACCATGTCCATATCCAGACTTTTGCGCACGCCATCCGCCAGAAGGTCATACTGTTTTTCCTTATACGCCTTCCGGTCTGTCAGGCCGCCGGCTCCATACGTCAGTCCCTTCCGTTCATACAATGCCTTTATCAGACACTCCGCCGTCTCTCCACAGTCAAAGACGCCGTGCAGATAGCAGCCGTATACATTGGCGCCGTTTGTAGCTCCATCCACGCTCTCCTGCCCACCATTCTGCAGAAGCAGAAGCGGTTTCTCCCCTGCTTCCGTGCGTCCCATGTGAATCTCATACCCTTCCGCGGGCATGCCGCTTAGACAGGAAAGGCTTCCAGCTGCGCTGCCAAATCGGCCGCTTACTCTTGTCCGCCGCTTTTGCCCGGCAAATACAGTGCAAATATCCAGAAGTCCCATTCCATCCATCTGCTCCGGATCGCCCAGCGCGCGCTCTGCGCATTCCGGATCCTCCAGCCGCGTGCCAAGCATCTGATATCCGCCGCAGATTCCAAATACAGTTCCTCCGCAGGACGCGTAGCGCTTGACAGCTGCCTCCATGCCGCTTTCCCGCATCCATTTCAGATCGCCCATCGTATTTTTGGTTCCCGGAAGAAACAGAAGATCCGGTTCTCTTAACTGCTGCGGACGTCTGACATATCGCACGCTGACGCCTTCAAACTGCCGGAATACATCGAAGTCCGTAAAGTTGGAAATCCGTGGAAGACGGATTACGGCAATGTCAATCAGCCCTGCCGCCGTCTCCTGCTCCAGCTTCCCGGATACGCTGTCTTCATCCTCCAGATCACAGGAAAGCCACGGAACAACGCCAAGCACCGGTTTCTGCCCCCGCTCTTCCAGAATCCGCACACCATCCGCAAAAATCGCGCGGTCGCCTCGGAATTTGTTGACAATCAGGCCCTTAACCCGCTGCCGCTCATCCGGCTCTAACAGCATCAGAGTTCCAAGAAGCTGCGCGAAAATACCGCCCCGGTCGATATCGCCGGCCAGCAGCACCGGCGCATTAACAAGCTTTGCCATCCCCATGTTTACAATATCGTCCTGCTTCAGATTCAGCTCAACCGGACTCCCGGCCCCTTCCAGAACAATAATATCATACTGGGATTCCAGTTCCCGGTACGCCTTCATAATATCAGGAATCAGCTGCTTTTTATTCCGGTAATAGTCCATCGCCTTCATATCCCCCCGGACCTTCCCGTTTACAATAACCTGTGATCCCATCTCGCTGGTCGGCTTCAGAAGGATCGGATTCATCCAGACCGACGGCTCCGTTTTGGCAGCCTCCGCCTGCATCACCTGCGCGCGTCCCATTTCCAGTCCATCCGCCGTGATATATGAATTCAGCGCCATATTCTGCGACTTAAACGGTGCGCACCTCCATCCGTCCTGCTGGAAAATGCGGCAGAGCGCCGCCGCAAGCAGGCTCTTTCCCGCATTGGACATTGTTCCCTGTATCATAATTGACTTCGCCATATCTTCTCCTCATAAAAACAACGGGAAACACCCGAATATCAGCGCCCGGAGCAATACCGCCGGAATCAGCATCAGAACCTCCGTCAGATACATCAGGCGGCACGCCCGCGGAATATCCTCCGGCTCAATGGCACGGATCGGATCTCCGATGTATGGCTTCTTATGCAGGGTTCCAAAGTACCAGGCGTCCCCTGCCAGCCTGAGATCCAAGGCCCCGGCACAGACCGATTCGGTCTGCGCGGAATTTGGACTTGCATGCTTTCTGCGGTCTCTTTTCCAGATCTTCCACGCGTTTTTCCAGTCGTATCCAAGCAGCGCGGACGCTGCGATCATAAACAGCGCGGTCAGTCTGGACGCTGGCCAATTCAGCACATCGTCCAGCCTTGCCGCAAAATGCCCGATTTCACGGTATTTTTCGTCTGTATAGCCAAGCATCGAATCCATTGTGTTGGCCGCTTTGTAGCACATCCCTCCGACCGCGCCGGCAAACATCATATAAAAAATCGGAGCCGTCACGCCGTCCGATGTATTTTCCGCCACCGTTTCTACCGCTGCTCTTGTAATTCCGTCCCGATCCAGCACGGCAGTGTCGCGTCCGACAATCATGGAAACCGCCTTTCTTGCCCCTTCCGTATCATCCTGCTTCAGCGCACGGTACACCTTCATGCTTTCTTTCTGAAGGCAGCGGGCCGCAAGCATATAGCAGCAGCACGCGCTCTCTGCGACAATCCCCAGCCACGGCGAAATCCGGCAGCAAATCCAGAGCACGCCAAAGACGCATGCCGTCGGCAGAATCAGCACAAGAATCCCCAGAAAAATCCCGCCTGCCGTCAGATGACCGGCGAACCGTTTCCTAACCCACGCCTCCAGGACGACAATCAGATTTCCGACCTCGCGTATCGGATGCCACATCCAATACGGATCGCCAATCAGCAGATCCAGGATAAAACCAACGACTAACGGCAGCGCCGCACTCCAGATGCTCATATTTCTTCTGTTCCTTTCATACACATAATTACGGCTTTTTGCACCGTATTTTCTCACGTTTCATCTGCGCGCCGCCGATCCGGCTGCTTTGGCCCGCTGTAACATCTCCCAGACGAGGAGTCATCTTATGAAATCTGTCCATTGTTTCCGTTTTGTCCGTTTTTTTGCAGCTGCTGCCGCTCTGTTTTCCCTGGCAGCCGCCGCTGCCGTCTCGCTTCAGATTCAAAAAAGCAGCGAAGCTGCACGGATTCAGCTGCGGACGGATTCCATCCGCCGGGTGGATTTTACGGTTCCGTACGAAGCGCTCGACGACGCGAGCCGGTATGATATCCAGACCCACGGTCAGCCGGTTGAATTGCACTGGATTGAGCTTCTCGCCTGGCTTGCCTGCAGAAACGGCGGAGATTTCAGCCTTTACCGCGCTTCTGACCTGGAGCCTGCCGTCTCCGCGCTTTTATCCGGTGAAGAAACAATTTCATCGCTGACCAGGAATCTGACGCATTATACCTATTATTATAATGCTTACAGCGCCGTCCTTTCCGGACTGCTCGGCAGCTTTGAAGCGGAAACCGGCGAGACAGACGCGGATGGCTCCGCAGCTACAGAACTCCGATATGGACTGAAGGCATTTCATCCGATCGCCAAAAACTTTCCCTATTCCGACTGCAATGATTTCAGTGCGCCCCGCTCCTGCGGATATAAGCATCCCCATCTCGGCCATGATATGATGGGACAGGTCGGAACGCCGATCATTGCCGTAGAATCCGGAACCGTAGAAGCGCTTGGCTGGAGCCAGTACGGCGGCTGGCGGATCGGAATCCGCAGCTTTGACCATAAACGGTATTATTATTACGCCCATCTGCGTCAGAATTACCCTTACGTGCTCGGACTGACTGAAGGCAGTACCGTAACCGCCGGAGACGTCATCGGCTATATGGGACATACCGGCTGCAGCACCGCAGAAAACGCCAGCGATATCGATATCCCCCATCTGCACTTCGGCATCCAGCTGATTTTCGACGAATCGCAGAAGGATGGCGACAATCAGATCTGGATTGATCCGTATCAGCTGATTCTGTTTCTGTGCAGCCACAGAAGCGAGGTTCAGAGAATCGGCGATACCAGGGAATGGGAACGCGTTCTTAATATCCGGGATCCTGCAGAATTCGCTCCGTCTGCCGGATAAATTCCCGGTTCTCCTCCTCCGTCCGTACGGCAATCCGGTAATAATCCGGCCCCAATCCCCGGAAATTTTCACAGCGGCGCACGGCAATCCCGTGCCGCTGCAGCCGGTCCGCAAACGACAGCATGCCCTTAGCCTGCCATTCCGAAGCCTGCATATGGCGGAACAGGATAAAATTAGCTTCCGCCGGATACACCTTCAGCCCCAGCCTGTCAAGTTCAACGGACAGGTATGCTCTCTGCCGCTCCACGTACTCAGCTGTCCTTGCCGCATACCCGGCTTCCTTCAGCGCCGCAAGTCCGGCTGCCTGCGCTGGCACAGAAACACTCCAGCTCTGTCCGCGGGTTCTCACCGCCCGTGCCCGCTCCGCGCTGCTGCAGATCAGATATCCGAGCCGCAGCCCCGGCATGGCATACAGCTTGGTAAACGCCCTCAACACATACAGACCGTTTCCCGGATACTTTTTCAGATATGGAACCATGCTTTTTTCCATTTCTCCATTTACAAATGAAAGAAAGCATTCATCCACTGCCAGCGCAATTCCAAGCCTTGTACAGCGCAGAACCAGTTTTTCCAAAAGAACCGGCGCAATCGTTGTCCCGGTCGGATTGTTCGGACTGCAGAGCATTACAAAATCAATGTCCTTTATCACCGCATCCGGGAGCGTATCCGGATAACGGAAATCCTCCGCTTCCTTCAGTTCAATAAATTGAATGCTGCAGCCATTTTCGGCAAGCGCTTTCTCATACTCCGAAAAGGTCGGCGCAAACAACAGCGCCTTCTTCGGACGCAGCTCTGCCGCCAGGCGGTAAATCAGATCCGCCGCCCCGTTGCCGCATACGATCTGTTCCGGACTGACCCCATGTTTCCCTGCAAGCGCTTTTCCAAGCGCCAGACACTGCGGATCCGGATATCGGATGCAGTCATCTGCGGACTGTATGACCGCCTGCCGGACTGCCGTTGGCATCCCAAGCGGATTGATATTTGCGGAAAAATCATACCGGATCTGCTCCGGGTCTGTATTTCCTCCATGCTCATACCGTTTCATCCCGACATCTCCTTCCCGTTTCAATCGCCAAGCTTTTGAAGGATCCGCAGCCTGCGTTCCTTTCTGCTGCACGAAATCAGATAGCCGCTTCCGTTTTTTACCTGATAATCATACATGGAATGACCCGGCTCCCCATACGCTGCAAGAAGCGCCATGATGGTACCTCCATGCACAAGAAATGCCAGAACCTCTTCCTCCCGGCAAGAATCAACCAGCTTCCAGAACGCGCCGCAGCTTCGCGCTTCAAACGCCGCCTGATCCTCTCCCTCCGGGAATGGCAGGGCACCATTGCTGTCGATCCATGCCTGATACCGCGCGTCTTTGGACAGCTCCTTATAATTTTTTCCTTCATATGCGCCAAAATCCCGCTCCCGCAGATCCTGGCATACAACCGGCTCCTGACCTGGATACAGGATTTCCGCTGTCTCCAGACAGCGCTTCATCGGGCTGGCAAATACGCGGCTGCACGGTACTGCTGTCTGTTTCTGCAGCACCGTTCTCCCCTCCGCGCAAAGAGGTTCGTCCGTTCTTCCGATGTACCGCTTTTCCAGGTTTCCCTGCGTCATTCCGTGACGGATCAGCAAAAGTTTCATCTGCAGCTCCTTCCGCAGTTTTCCTGCTTTTCGGCTTCCGTACTGCTTCCACTCTGCGCACAATCCGCAGTTTTTACGCCGCTTCCGTCCGCCGTTTTGCTCCCTTTCAAAACAACCGGCAGTCCGCAGCTGACGCGGATTACCTGATCGGCGGAAGCTGCCAGGAAACAGCCGACACGTCCGACCGCTTCCCGCCACTCGCGTTCTTCTCTTTCCGCGGGAATGATCCCGCTTCCTACTTCATTCATCACAATCACAGCATCCGGATTTTTTTCCAGCAGCCGTACTGTCAATGCCTGCGGATCGCCGCCCTCACGCAAAAGCCTGCGCACCAGTTCCTGGTACTTTACGATCCCTTTGGCTTTTTCACATTCTTCCCGGCTGCAGGTTTCCCCGTCCGCTGTATTTTCCGCATTCAGTCCAAATGCTTTTTTTGCGTACGCAGTTTTTCCCTGGTACGCGCCTCCAATAATCAATACTGCCATATCTCCTCCCTGCGAGCGTGCCTAAAAAATCATCCCGCAATCCGCGCACTCCACGCTGCGGTATATTCTGCCCGGATTCGGCTGCCGCACACTGCCATCATTAATTTCACCGGATGACGGACAAATTTAGATCCGCAGCAGCGCAGGAACCAGAATGGCTGCCGCAAGCTGCACAAGCTCGCATACCTGTAAGAACCATCCCGCCAAATCGCCGGTAATTCCTCCGAAAATCCGGTAAGACATCCGCCGGTACCATAAAAATACAAGAACCGCAGCAAGAAGCTGTGCTGCTCCTGCCGCCCCGGCTGCTGTTAAAAGTCCGGCTGCGCACAGAATGCCTTCAATACACAGCGCCGCAATGGTCGTCCTGCGATCCGCCGGTGCTGCAAAATCCTGCAGTGTCCCCTCTTTCTTTGCATTCCGGAAGGTCACTGCCGCCAGACCGCTCAGAACTCTCGACAGCGGATATGACAGCGCTGCGGCTGCCAGAATCCACCGCTGCCTGCAGCCGGTAAACAGTCCGGTCTGGAGCAGCAGATACACGCACACAGCAATCACAGCAAAGGAACCAACGTGCGGATCACTCATAATTTCCAGCTTCCGCTTCCTGTCCGCCCAGGAAGACCGCGCATCGGTCACATCGCAGAATCCGTCCATGTGGATTCCTCCTGTTACCAGAAGCGGGATCACTGCCGACACGCTGGCAAACAGCAGATCGGAAACGCCAAGCCGGTTCGCCGCAATTCCCCAGAACCAAAGCAGCAGACCGATTACGACTCCCACTGCCGGGAAAAAGCAGAGCGCATACCGTCTGTTTTCCTCCTTCCACTCCACCTGCGGCATCGGAATCCGCGAATACATCAGAAACGCGGAACAGCATGAATTTGCGATACTTTTTACTGTTCTGCCTGCATTTCCCATGGAAACTCTCCTTTCAAAAGTACCGGAATCCCATATACACACTCAATCACCGTGTCCGCCATCTGCGCCAGCTTCTGATTGAGCCGCCCAAGGCTTCGGATATACGCCGCTGTTCCTGCCTCATAGCAGATGCCATCGCTGCCGACGTCATTGGTTACTACAACAGTCCGTTCTGTCTTCTCTGCAATCTGGCGCACCGCATCCGCAATCCGCTCCGCCGGATCCTCTTGCAGTGCTCCGTCCGGTGAGAACAGCTCATTCGCGCAAAGTGTTGACATACACTCAATCAGTATCGAGCAGCCCTCCGGTATGGAAAGCTGCTCCAGGTTTCTGGACTTTTCTACTGTTTCAAAACCTTTTCCTTCCCGCATTTTCCGGTGACGGGCAATCGCCCGGTGTGCTTCTTCCCCATACGGCTCCATCGTCGCAAGATACAGTTTTCTCCCGGCGCAGTCTGCAAGGGCGGTCTCCGCCCAGTGCGACTTTCCGTTTTTTGCCCCTCCTGTCAGTAAAATCAGCATAGATTTCTTCCTTTTCATTTCATATACTTTACAAATTCAGATGCAGCAGTTACACGTTCCGAAAACATCGTTCCGCATCACCAGCTTCCTGTATCACTTCTGTGAATAATCCTGATACGCTTCCATGTGCAGCGATTCAAACCGATGCGTGGAATGGTACACAGAAAGCGCGCCGTCCAAAAGCGGCAGCAGCAGGATGCCTCCTGTCCCCTCTCCCAGCCGCAGTTCTCCGCAAATCAGCGGTTTTTTCCCGATTCTCTGAAGCAGCAGGGAAGCTGCCGGTTCCGCAGACACATGAGATGCAAGCATGTAGTCCGCCGCATTCGGTGCAAGCAGACAGGCGAGCTGCGCAGCCACTGCCGAAATTACACCATCAATGACAGTCGGAATCCGGTAAATCGCTCCTCCAAGAAACAGCCCGGTCATCCCGGCAATATCCAGTCCGCCAAGCGATGCAAGCAGCGCAAGCGGACGTGACATATCCTCCCGATTTCTGGCAATTGCTCGGCTGACTGCCGCAACCTTTCTCTGCAGCCCTGCCTCATCCAGTCCGGCCCCTCTTCCGGTAAGCTCTTCCGGCTTCTTTCCAAGCAAGGCACATGCAAGCGCCGCAGCCGTTGTCGTATTTCCGATTCCCATTTCTCCGGTCACCAGAATCTCAACGCCGTTCTTCTTCATTTCTTCTGCCATATTGATCCCGACAGAAACAGCCCGTGCCGCCTCTTCCAGCGTCATCGCAGGCTCGTTCGCGATATTTCCGGTTGACGTCCGCACCCGGCGGCAGATCACTCCCGACGCCGGATCTGCTTCATCCCGCATCCCGATATCAACAGCCAGCACCTCTGCCCCAAAAGCCGCTGCCATGCAATTAATACTGGATGAGCCTGCCGCAATGGTTTCCGCAACCCGTGCCGTTACGCTGCTGTCCGTCTGTGTCACTCCCTCCGCGACAACGCCGTTGTCCGCACACATCACCACGGCCGCTCTGTGATCCAGCTGCACCTGCGGATTTCCGGTAATCCCGGCAATCTGTATGATTGCCTCTTCCAGTCTTCCAAGACTTCCAATCGGCTTTGCAATTGTATTCCAGTGTTCTTTTGCAAGCGTCATCGCCTGCCGGTCTGCCGGAAGAATTCTTTTTATCCGCTCCATCATTCTCCTCTTTTCCTGTCTTATGTGCTCTCGGAATCTCGTTGTACCTGAATTTGCGAGGGGATTTTTTGTCGGAGGTGCCTGAATTTTTGAGGCGTACGCGGCGCGTACGTTGATAAAATTCAGACATCTACGGCAGAAAATCAGCCGCAAAGGCAGGTGCATAAGAGATTCCGAGAGTACATTCTTATGCGCTTTCGGAATCCCGTTGTGCCATGCCGACAGTATAGCAGATTTCCGCTGAAAAAAACAGAGAAAAATTGTATAAGCCATTCATCTGCTGCCAGCTGCATCCCCATTCGTCTCTTGTCATTTGCGTGTTCCTATGTTATAATAATCTAAGCTTAAACGTTTGAGTTGATTGTTTTTATGGATTATAAGAATAAGGAGCCCAGCTGATGAATCAGGATATGCTGTATAAGTATCTGGACAATCTGAGTCCTGCCGAACAGTTTTACCAAATGTATCAGAAAATGAAAGAAGACCCGGAGCAGTTCCGCCGTTTTCTGGCTGCTCTGACTCCGGAAGCTCTCAGCAGTGAAGGCTATCTCATCCCTGAGTTTCAGACAAAGGAGCCCGTCGTTCTCCAGCTCAACCACGCAGAGACCGCCGCTAACCGCCGCAGTGTCCGTCTGGTAAAGCTGATCCGCTATATGCCGCCGTTTCTTCACAGCCATGACTTTTTTGAAATCATTTATATTCTGCGCGGAAGCTGCGAGCACAGGTTCGGGCATCAGACCCAGACTCTTTCAACCGGAGATCTATGTATGATTTCTCCTGCTTTTCAGCATTCCATCTCTACTGGAAGCTGTCTGGCGCTGGATCTGATGGTTCATCCCCATACTATTGAAAATCTCCTTTCCAACTCGCTTCCGGGAAAAGATCCGATTTCCGATTTTCTGCGGAACGGCGTATTCCTGAAAAACTTTTCTTCCCAGCTGACGCTCCATACGGGCGGCGATGAGGAAACCAACAGCCAGATCTTCGATATGTTCATTGAAGAGTTTCAGCCGGACGAATATGTGGATCCCATTCTGAATCATATGTTGATCATTTTTCTGATCCGCCTGACCCGTAAATATAAAAAGACGGCCGAAAGCCCAGTTACCACGCGGACAGCTCCGGCCGATACTGCCCGTATTCTGCGGTATATGCAGGAAAACTATGCAACCGCATCGCTCGGTGAACTGGCGCAGATTCTGAATTACTCGGTTCCTTACTGCTCCAAATATATTAAGTCTTATCTTGGTCAGAGTTTCAGCCAGCTGCAAAAACAGATCCGCTTCCAGAAAGCCACCAATTATCTGATCAATACGGATCTGAGTGTGGATAAAATCAGCGAACGGATCGGCTATGCCAACCCGGAAAATTTCATGCGGACCTTTAAAAAAGAATTTGGCATTTCGCCAACCCGTTACCGTTTGATAAACCGGGGGGGGATCTGATTCTGCTGTTCCCTCTTTGCCTGAGCTTTTCTGGTAACCCGTTACAACTTATATATTATAAGATAGAGTTCCCTCTGACACGGAAAAATGCCGTTCTGCAGATTTTCTTATCTGCAAAACGGCATTTTCTTTTTTTATCAATTATCTGTCATTGACGGACACTGTACCTTCATTACTCTGCGATTGCAGCTGCAGCATCGTCTTCCGCCTGTGCTCTGCGCTCAGCTTCACCCTGCTGGAACTCTACGCACTGATCATATCCGTACTCATCTGCCTGAGCGATCATATCAGCAACGATCTGGTCAAACTCTGCGTCAGACTCTGCATAAATTGCCTTCCAGGAGTTTTCCTTGATGCAGTTTGCAACCTGGTTCCAAACAACAGTCAGCTCATCAGACTTCGGGCTTGCGGAGTACATGGTTCCAGGAGCCAGGATATAGTCTGTCTTTGCCAGGCACGCGTCAGCAGTGTCAACACCGTTTACTTCTCTCCAGTCAGCTTCCAGATCACAGCTCGGATCGGTCATGTAGCTTGCCCACTTTCTGTAGTTGTAGGTCTCGCCGTTAGAATCGGTGTTCAGGGTATCAATTGCCCATGTGGTATTGTTCATCTTGAACTCGCCATCCTGGAAGGTGCCGCTGTAGCCATCGGCCATCTGAGTCTTGCTTCCATCAAGCTTTGCGGTACGTCCAAGATCAGTAAAGTGGGTATATCCATCTTCATCATAGTACCAGCATACATCCTTCGGACCATACTCAAGAGTCATGCGTCCTTCCGGAGTAGACAGCCAGTTGATGATTGCCATGCAAAGCTCCGGGTACTCGGTCTTTGCGCCGATGGTCCACGGTCTGTTTCCGCCATAAATGGTCTGGCCATAGCAGATCGGTCTTGCCTCAGACGGCGGGCACGGATACATTGCCTTATTCTCAGCCGCATGAGCCTCGGAATTGTACATGGAAGAACCCAGGAAGTTGAAGATATTCAGGAATGCGTTTCCGTTCTGATAATCCTCATTTGCTCCGTCATACTTCTGGGTCTGGGAATCCGGATCCAGCAGGCCTCTCTGATACAGGTTGTTGTAGAACTTCAGAGCGGTCAGGTACGGGCCGTCCTCTTCCAGGCACGGATGATAAGTCTGGGTTTCTGGATCATACAGACCGAAACCGAACTCATCGTAGCCATAGTAAGCGGTCGCCAGAGACTTAACATACATAACCATGTCGCCGTCCCAGTCGTTGAAAATGGACATACCGTAAGTAGTCTTGCCGTTGTCTCCGGTCGGGCAGATCTCTTTCATCTGTGCCAGAACCTCTACCAAATCATCAAGGTTATTGATTTCCGGATATCCAAGTTCTTTGTACAGATCCCAGCGAAGATCCCAGGTGTACATGAAGTCCTGACGCTGCGTTGCGTCTACCGCTACATCAAATCCATAGCCGTACAGCGTACCGCCTGAAATCTCTCTGTTCTTTTCCAGAGCAGCCGGCATATGCTCTTTGATGTACGAGCCATACTCGTCCAGAAGATCATCCTCTTCCCAGTCATACAGCATCCCCTTGTTTACTGCCTGCAGATACTCGTCCGAATCATTTCCCCAGATAACAATGTCGCCCAGGTTTCCTGACTCCATACGGGTCTCATATACACCATCGGAATCAGGAATGATGTTCAGCTTTACGTTGAACTTTTCCAGCATGATCTGTCCGAACCATCCAATCTGCTCGCCGGAGTAGTTTGCCAGCTGGTCAAATACATTGAGAGTAACGGTCTCGTCCGGAATGATATCCTCCAGAAGTTCATCATAATCGTCCGTTGCGTCCTCTGCGTACGCGCTCATCGGAAGCATTGTCGCTGCCATTGCCGCAGACAGCATCAGAGCTGCCATTCTTCTCTTTTTCATATGAAATTCCTCCTTTTAATAACCGTGAGACCAAAACGGCCATCACGTAAGCTTACAAATTGATGCGGGCGATATCAGCCCTTTACTGCTCCAAGCATAATTCCCTTTTCAAAATATCTCTGCATGAACGGGTATACCAGAAGAATCGGGATTACCGTTACCATGGAAATCGTATACTTGATTACTTTTCCGCTTAATGCCGACTTAATTGCGGATTCACTGACGCTTCCGCCTGACTGCATCAGCGCGCTCAGATTGGACGCCTCATTCAGATAGATGTACAGGCGGTGCTGCAGCGTGTAAAGCTTTGCGTTGGAAGACATCAGAATCAGTGAATCTGTAAAGGAGTTCCAGTTTCCAACTGCTCCGAAGATCGTGATCGTTGCCAGGATCGGCTTACTTAACGGCCAGATCAGCTTGCGGAATACGGTAAAATGCGTCGCGCCGTCGATGAATGCGCTTTCCTCCAATTCAGCCGGAATTGACTCAATATAGGTCTTTACCAGAATAATGTTGTACGGAGCAACGATACCCGGAATGATATAAGCCCAAAAGTTGTTGGTCAGACCAAGCATCTGCATGTTCAGATACCACGGAATCAGACCTGCGTTGAAGTACATGGTAATGATGATGAAGCGATACCAGAACTTTCTTGCCCACATCTCCTGCTTGGTTACCAGATAACCGACAAAGGCGGATGCCATAACCATGCACGCGGTTCCGAGCACGGTTCTTGCCAGCGTTACCAGAAAAGCCCTCGACAGATCGCCGACGTTAAGCAGCGCTGTGTAGTTGTCAAAATGAATTCCTCTCGGAACAAAATTAATCAATCCCTTTACAACTAGATCATTGTCGCTGATTGTGTTGATAAACAGATAATAAAATGGGAACAGGCAGGTTACGGTAAATAACGCAAAGACCATATAGTTGATAATATTGAAAACAATGTCACCCTTCGACTGCTTCATGTGGCTCTTATGATGCTTTGCGTACTCGCGTTCCGCCTTCCGATCTGCTTTTTCCTGTGCTGTCATTGCCATATCCTCACCCCCTTAAACAATGCTCTCGCCGCGGATCGCTTTGGACACATGGTTTGCGGCGAACAGAAGCGTTACGCTGATGACTGACTTCAGCATACTCATAACAGTTGTCAGAGGAATGGATCCCTTTCCGATACCAAGCTCATAAACATACAGGTCAAGAACCCGGATGGAGTCCGCATTGGTCGCGTTTTTAAAGACAAGATACTGATCCATGCCGTTGCTGAGGATGTTGGCGATTGACATCAGCAAAAGAACAAAGAAGGTAGAGGTAAGACCGGGAACAGTTACATGAAGCATACGCTGAAAACGTCCTGCTCCGTCAACCGTTGCCGCCTCATACAGCTGCTGGTCAATACCTGAGATTCCGGCTATGTAGATGATTGCGCTCCAGCCAAGTCCCTTCCATGTACCCCACGCCCACATCTTCAGCCAGGTATGAGAACTGCTCATCAGGAAATTCTTTCCCTCGGACCAGACGCCAAGATTCATCATCAGACTGCTTAAGAAACCATCGGTTGAGAAAATTGCGAAGCCAATCGCGTAAACGAGAACCCAGCTGATGAAGTTAGGAATCGTAGTAAACGTCTGGACGAACCGGCGGAACTTCAGGCTCTTCATTTCATTCAGGAAAATTGCGAACGCCATCGGCAGCCAGCTGGTACAGATACCAAGCGCGCTCATTCCGAGCGTATTGCGGATAACACGCACAACATCGCGGATCGTCGCCGGATTTTTAAATAGCTCCCTGAACCATTTGAAACCGGCAAAGTTGCTCATACTCAGCGTATCTCCGACCTTGTAATCAAAAAACGCGTATCTCCATCCCCACAGCGGAAGATAAGAGAACAGAGCAATCAGTGCCAGGAACGGCATCAGCATCAAAAACAGCTTAAACTTCGTTTCCATTGCAAACTTCTTCTCAGTCGGTTCCTTTGCCAGCAGAATAATCTGCAGAATGGATCCCACGAAAAGGATACAGCCAAGAACCAGCAGCATCCAGAACGCATCCGGAAACATCGGCTCAATCTTTTCCGGCTTCCCGGTCAGCGCAATCTGGCCATGCGCGGTATATATTCCAACCATCGCTCCGAGCAGAACAATCGAACCGATCAAAGCAATCAGATTGCCGAATTTCTTCATTTTGATATTTCCGACAGACATGCACGCGCCGACTGCTTCCAGCACAATTCCAGCGATACATGCCATCGCGCTGCCGTAAAGCAGCTGCATGGAAGATTCCGCAATCCACTCTTTCTTAAACGCTCTGGCAAAACCGTCTGTCAATGTAGAATAGGAAATACCAGTTGTGAACAATGAAATGTTCTTATTGATCAGCCCGCAGACCCTGGATGGATTCAGCGACGGCATGAAAAGAAAGATGACAGTAAGAACCATAACGATACGGATCAGATAATACAGTCGGTCTGACCAGATCCGCCCCGCAGATTTTGTCTCATTCATTTCAGTCCCCCTTACGTTTTTATGTACCCCGATCCCGTTTCTATCCCCGCAGCTAACATTCCGTCCGGAATCCCCGGTTTCCGGAAGTACTTTTTATTTATTACGATTATACACCTTGCCCCTGTTTTTGGCACTGTTTCATTTTAATCGAAAAGCTATCATTTTTTAATATTTTGTCAACATTTTCCCGCTTTTTATTGTAAAAGCTGACATTCTTAATCGTTTGAGCCTTTTCCATTCTTTGGCATTTTATACTATTTACGCAATGTCCAATACTGTTCTGTCCCGTCAGAATCACAAGGGCCTCTGTACAGCGGCATCTATTCTTTTCTTCCGTGTCAGCCGGCTTGCTCTTCGCAATTGAAGCAGGGGACTTCCCTGATTTGGTTAAAACTTTATTAATATCAACGTGCAATGTCCTGAATTTGGCTCTCCGGCTCTTGACTTTCTTTCCCGACTTTCCTATGATATCAATACATCAGCCTGCTGTTTCCGCGAAAAACAGGCCAGTCCGCCCGGCTCTTCTGCTGGAGTATCGTTTGTTTTCTGAGGGGGAATTTTTATGAGTATCATTGTGTCTGTCTGTGGAGTTCTTATTGCTGTGATTTCAGCGCTGTATCTGTACACAGGAATCTATGTGATCATCGGCTTTTTCACAACAAGGCATTTTGCTACGGCCAAAAAGAATCACCGCTACGGCATTGTCATAGCTGCCCGCAATGAAGAAACCGTGATTGGAGATCTGATTGCAAGCATCCGCGCGCAGCGGTATCCGGCTGAGCTGATCACCGTTTTTGTCGTTGCCGACAACTGCACGGACCGCACAGCGGCCACAGCCAGAGCCGCGGGAGCCGTCTGTTACGAACGTACCGATCCGAATCACCGCACCAAGGGCTACGCACTTCAGTACCTGTTCTCGCAGATTCACCGGGACTACGGTACAAACACGTTTGAGGGGTTTCTAATCCTTGATGCCGACAATATCCTGCAGCCTGACTACATGGAAAAGATGAATAACGCGTTTGACAGCGGAGAAAAGATCATTTCTTCTTACCGGAATACCCGGAACCTGAACGAGGGCTGCATCGCCGCTTCCTACGCAATTCATTGGATGCGTACCATCCGTTTGGAGCATCGTGCCCGTTCTGTCCTGCGCCTCGCCGGCCGCCTGCAGGGAACCGGTATCCTGTTCGCCTCCGAGTTCGTAAAGGATGGCTGGAACTACACGCTGCTGACCGAAGACAGGTCATTCTGCGCAGACGCGGTTGTCAACGGATACTCCATCTCTTATCAGGATGAGGCTGAGTTTTTTGATGAACAGCCGACCTCTCTGCGCATTGCGTTCCGCCAGCGCATCCGCTGGTCCAAAGGACATCTGCAGGCGTTTGCCTGTTATGGTCCGAAGCTGTTTCTTCATATATTTACTGCGCACGGATTCCGCCAGAAGTTCATGTCATTTGATATGTTTCTGATTACGCTTCCTCAGTCTCTGATTCTGACTATTCTCGGCGCAGTTTCGGCCATCGCCGGGCTGCTCTCCTGGCTTACCGGTCTGGCAGCTGCAGGAATGCCCGCAGCTGCAGTCATCCCGCAGCTTTCATCATTTCTGCGGACTGTCTCCCCGCTTCTGTCGGCCGCCGGTTTGAATTACCTGCGCCAGACGGCAATGGCTGCCTACGTCATGCTGATGGAACGCAGACACCTTCAGCAGATTTCGTTTGGCCGCGCGCTGTACTACTGTCTGGCATTTATCCAGTTTGACCTGATCGGCACAATTTCCATGTGCATTGCCGCTGTTACTCATGTAGACTGGAAACCGATTCCCCACCATGGCTCCGGAACCGATCCCTTCGCGCTTCCGGAAACTACAGATAAAAAGACAGCACGATAATACCGGAAAACGGACTCGTCAAGCGGATATTCGCAATCCGCTTCGCTACTT
>CAJMMH010000009.1 GCA_905214365.1 uncultured bacterium | reverse complement strand
CACTGCTTATTGCTCTTCGCAATTGAAGCAGGGGACTTCCTTGATTTGTTAAAAGTCCATTGCCATTTTCGCTGATTCTTCTTCACTTAGCTCAGTGACTCTGGTATCGACAACCCGATAGACCCGCTGGCAAAGGCTCAGCACACTCGGACGGTGGGTAGTTACAATACATGTTTTGTTCGGACGCTGCTGCACAATATTGCGCAGTACCTTTCGCTCTGTAGTCACATCAAGCGCTGACGTTGCTTCATCCAGAAGGAGCAGCGGCGCGTCACGCAATACTGCTCTTGCAATCGCCAGACGCTGTGCCTGACCTTCCGACAGGCCGCGTCCCCGCTCTCCGATTGCTGTATGAATCGTTTCCGGAAGCCGTTCCACAAACTCCCAGGCACAGGCAATTTTCAATGCTTCTATGATCTCTTCCTCCGCAGCATCTTCCTTTACCATACGCATATTTTCGGCGATTGTCCCGGCAAGAATGGTATTTCCCTGCGGAACATACGCAAAGAAATGTCTGGTTTCTACATTCAGCGGAACCGCACTGCCATCAGCAGCTTTCAATACTGCTGTTCCATTCTGCGGATGGATCAGTCCGAGAATCAGACGGATCATTGTTGTCTTTCCTTCTCCGGAGGGGCCGATCAGCGCCACAATTTCTCCTGGAGACGCAAGAAAATCAGAGTTGGAAATAATCGGGACATTTTCTATATAGGAAAAATTGACATGCTCCAGCTGCACGGTAAAACCCTGATCTGCGAGCGCATCCAGCTTATGGCTCTCCTGAATATGCGTCTCCTTCGGCAGTTCTACCAGTTCCCGGATCCGATGCGCAGACACGGAGCTTCCAAGAAATGACGGAATGATGGAAACAACTTCATTGAACGCACCTGACAGGCTGCTGCGCTGCTGCAGAAACAACGTCATGGTTCCATATGTAATATCATGTGTCCAGAGACGGAAGAGACAATAGCCGAACGCGGCAAACTGGACACCGTTTGCAAGAACAGACATCCAGATGTTGGTTTTGATGGAAAACAGATTGTATTCCAGACTGACATGTTTGAACTTTTCCTGCCACCAGCGAAGCTTCCGGCTGTAATGCGGCGCAATGCCGAATGACTTGATTGTATCGTAATTATAAAAGGTTTCTACTTCAAACGTCATCAGGCTGCTGCTCATTTCCCGTACTTTTTTATTGTATTCCCGCTGCCGCTGAAGCAAAAACTGCGACATTAATAGCAGAAACGGCGCACTGGCCAATGCGATTACTGCCATAATCCAGTCATAATGCAACAGGACAAAAAATGTGGCAATAAAATTATAAATGGCGATAATAATCGTAGGAAGCCAGCTGATTGCATTGCTGCTGACAGTCCCAATGTCTCCGTTAAAGCGATTCAGAATATCACCGTTGGAATACCGGTTCATCGCCATCCACTCAGAATCCATGATTTTATCAAAAATATCTGCCTGGATATCGTTGTTGATCCGGATGCTCAATTTCGTTGAAATCCGGTTGATCAGGCTGCCGAACAGCATGCTGAATACCGTGCTTCCCAACATGATCAATATCATAATCCACAGCTTGCTTGTCTGATATCCGGTAATAATATCGATCAGATATTTTCCCGCAACGCTGCTTACCAGGCCAAGCGACGTACTGACTATGCCAAGCAGCGTGTAGAAAATAATCGCGCCCTTGTATCTTGCGCTGTAGCTGAAAATCCATTTCCAGTCATCAAGAATTTCTGAAAAGGTTCCGTCCTTCCACCGGGCAACCAGAATCTCCAGCGATTCAAAAGACAAATTTCGTTTTTGTTTTTCCTCGTTTTCCAGCATTACGATTCCCTTCTGCGTTATGTTCTTCGTTTTAAGAATCTGCCGCACGCTACATATCCATTGATCAGCAATCTTCGCACCGGAATCAGATGCGTCCACACATGCGCAAAAAACTCCCACCAGAATTCTCCGGGGCCAATCCATTTTTCTCTGCGCCGAACTCCTGTTATCAAGGCGAAAATCTGCTCACGCTGTATCGGTCCTTCCTTTTCGGTCTGCGCATCACCAATCATCCAGTATCCGTCCGGCTTTACGCGGATGATCCGATGCATGACATACTGTCCGCCGACCCGCTGATAAAAGACCATGTCCCCTTTTTTCAATGGACGATCAGGCTTTCGGAAGCGGATGCTGTCTCTCGCATGAACCAGAAACGGCTCCATGCTGCCGCCGGAAATCAGCATGCTGACTTCTTTTCCTTCTTCTGTCAGTTCCTTCAATATACTGATGTATTCATTTGTGTCTACAAGCCTCACCCGCTTCGTTCCACCATCCTTTCCCTTCACTTGTCTTTCTTTTTTACTTTCTATTTTTTGTAAAACGGATATTCGGTATCCTTCAGCCCCGCTGCTTCGTGTTCTGCGCTCTAATCCTTCCCGTTTTCCAGACACTTTTCCAGGCAGCAAACCGCGTCTTCGGAAATATTGCATGCCAGATGATATACCGGAATTTCCGAAAGCAGCTGTTCCAGACTATCCATGGCTTTTGTCTGAAACTCACGGTTCCATGCGTTTACCGTAATCTGAGGAAACAGTTCCCGGAACGCTTCTGCTCCGCGCAGACGGCGAATCTGGTTCTGCGGACTCTGGCTGAGCATAACAATTGCCTCCAATTGAAATGCCTCGTTGCTGCAGATCTCTGAACTTCCGCAGATGGGCCACCCGGCCGCATACCAGCCATCCGGCTTCTGCAGCAGAAGCGACCGGTCGCCGTTGATTGTTCTTGTTCCGCGGTACTTTTCCCATAAGCCTGCCTGCGTTGACTTTCCAGTCCCGGACGGAGCGGAAAACAATACTGCCTTTCCCTTGCGGCACATATACGCAGAATGCAGAATGAGCGCATTTTGCTCCATCGCCAGACGCTCCAGACAGAATGGCGACCAAAAGACAGTATCCAGATTCAGCAAATCCATGACGCGTTCTGAAAAGAAAATACGGTATTCCTGTACCGAAACAGCTTCGCTGACCGCATATACCCAGTCAGCTCCATGAAATTTCAGAAAACGGCATTCTCCCTGCTCCGTATAAAGAATCGTAAGATCCTCCCGGCATATTTCCGCTCCGATCTGTCTCCTCCGAACCTGCTCCATCACAGCTCCGATCTGATCTGTCATCTGCAGAACATAATGCAGCGGTACTGCCGCCGAACCACTGCTGTTTTCTGCTCTGCGAAGCTCTCCCAAGCGGGAATTGCCCACACTGCTTTTCTTCTCCGCTGCCTCATCGGTGGCCCGGAATTTTTCCATGTTTTTCGGACCATTTACTGTCTCCGGAGCAGTAATCTGGATCGTATACTCACCGATCCGGTAACTTCCGCTTACCATGTCCGGTCTTCCTTTGTGCAGGCAACCATTCCGCGCGCAAGCAGCTCATTGACCAAACCAGCAACATCTCTCGCCGCAGTCTGCTCATCGACTTCATATCTCTCCGTAAGAAGCTTCACCATCTCATCCAGGCTGTCTGTTGTCTCCAGATGTTCCCAGATAAACTTTGCGGTGTCAGTCATTGTAATCATTCCATTCAATTCCTGGGAGGTTGCTCCGGTCGGAACCAAGACGTGGTCTCCGGCAATATCACGCGATACAAATTCTTTTACGATCTTCATAATGGCTCCTCCTGTCTTTGTTATCTATTCTTTCACGCCTTTACCTGCGTGCTCTGATAACTTATTTTCCGGCAAATATCTGCTGTACTTTCTGATAGCTTTCATAATCACCGACATCATACCGCTTTCCAGGCATCCGATACGCATACATTTGCGTTTTATGACTCAGCCATGCCGCAAAGCTTCCTGGTGAATCATACCTGCATCCTGCTTCCAATGCTTCCTGTATTCTCCATATATCCTGTTTGCGATACCAGTAAAATGGCGGCACTGCCAGATTTCCCTTTGGTTCTTTCGGCTTTTCCTCATAGGATGTAATCAAGCCATTTCCATCTACCGTAATAATCGCGGTCTTCTGCTGTTTTTTCAGCCTTGTTTCTTCGTGGCACATGACGCAGGATGTCTGCTGCGTCTCTGCGAATTGGACAAAGCCGGAAAGACTGAAATCCAGCACATTATCGCCAGCCATTACCAGAACATCGTCCTGCAGATTTTCCTTCTGTACTGCCAGCCAGATATCCTTCACCGCCCCCAGCCGCGTTTCGTTTGTTTCAGTTCCATCATCAATGACTGAAACCGTGCAGTTTCCGTATGCTTCCTTTTTTTGTTTCCAGTCGATAAACTGCACTGCAAATTTATGGTTCGTCACCACAATGAACTTTGTGATCTTTGTTGTTGCTGCAAGATCATCAATCAGCCAGTCCAAAATGGTTTTTTCCCCCACATTCAATAATGCCTTTGGAAACTCTTTTGTCAGCGGATACAGCCTGGTGGCGTAACCGGCCGCTAAAATTAAACCTTTCATTTCAAAACTCTCCTTACAACACCACTCCATCCGCACTTTCGCACAAATGAAACGAATATTTTCCCCGCAGTCCGGGAAATTCTTTTAAATACTTTTCAGCTACTGTTTTTTCGATTTGTTCTGCCTGTTCCGGATCAATCAGTGCCATGCAGCAGCCTCGGAAACCGGCTCCCGAAAAACGGCCTCCGTAGATTCCCCTGGTTTCATGCATAATCCGATACAATGCTTTCAATTCCTCACATCCGCACTCGTAATAATCAATTGACGACTGACCGCTCTCAAATACAAGCTGACCGTATCCCTCCAGATCTCCCTTTTTCCACAGTTCTGCGCCTTTTTCCGCCCGCTCGAACTCGGTATAATAATGTTCAGCCCGCTTTCTCCATGTCTCCGGAAGCCGATTTTGATATTCGTAAAACACCTCGGCCGGAACATCCCGTAAATACGCATCCGAAAATCTTCCATACGGCAGTCCTGCATATCCCATCAGCGCATATGCGGCCGCTTTGCATTCATCTCTCCGTATGTTATAACCTGAATTTTTTAATGAACGTTCCAAACCAGAGAAAAAAACGGCAATCTGATATGGCTTCATTTGCGGATTCGTGGGAATTAGTTCATGCTGCTCATTTTTTGTATCCAAAAACAGCAAATGATCTTTTTTTGCAAGTACTTCACAGCTCTGATCCAAGGTGCCGCAGGAAACCCCCACATACTGATTTTCCGCCTGTTTCGCCATCTGAATCATTTCATGCGCTTTTAACCGTATTCCATTTACCTGACACAGCGCCGACAGGAAACAGATGATTACCGCCGCTGAAGATGATAATCCTCCGATCGGAAGACTGCCTTCAATAATTCCGGAAAGACCTGTTTTCAGCGGATAGACCTCTCCTAACACCATTGCCGCTCCTCTCAAATGATCCGCCCAGTCCCCTTCCCGCTCTTCCGGTACTGCATTTACAAAAAACTGCGCCCGTTTTTCAAAATTCAGCGATTGAAGTTCTATTATGCCATTTCGTTTTGGGTGATATGCCATATGGATTCCTTTATTAATCGCAAGTCCGTTTACCTTTCCATATTGATGATCAATATGAGCCCCAAGCGGACTGACACGGTACGGGCAAAAAGAAACCCCAGATGGTTCTTTATGATAAATCTGTTCGTACACTTCCACACATCTCATAAGCAAACTTCCTTTCTTTTCTGGCTTTTCCAATTGCTTTATGCTATATTATAAGCATGCTTTACCTGATATTCAAAATGGATCACGGCAAACCGCTTCGCTGCGCAGCTCTGCCTGATTCGCTGCAAAGGAGAACTCCATGAACTCAAATTGCCCGATTTCCAGCCTGGATACCGATATCCAAGCAGAAAAAACAACTGCCTCCGCGAAGGAAATTGATCTTGAACAGCTTCTTCGCGATGGCTACACCATCCGCATCAAACCTCAGGGAACCAGTATGCATCCGCTATTTGTCTCCGGACGCGATGAAGCTTATATTTCCCCCGCTTCTCCGACATCCCTTCGCCGCGGAGACGTTGCCCTTTACCGGCGCCAATCTGGAATACTTGTTCTTCACCGGATCTGGCGAATTCGCAGCAGCGGTTTTTATATGGTGGGAGATAATCAGACTGAGATTGAAGGACCGCTTTCTCCAGATCAGATGAAAGGATTTTTAACTGGCTTTGTGCGCAAAGACCATTATACCTCCGTTAAAAATCCCATTTATCGCAGTCTGTCCGCGTTCTGGCTGGCATTCCGACCGCTCCGGCCTGTCGTTTGGAAATTTACTGCTCTGCTTCGTACCCTGTTTCGCCGCGGCTGACATTCTGGACGTACATACGTTACCGGCGCAGACTTTGAACCAGCCGAGCAATACTTTTCATTCTCCAGCTGTTACAGAATACCACTGCATTTATCCCGACGGAAATAATAATGCATGCAGCCCCGCTCAGCACAAACGTCCCAAGCGATCTATCATACAAAACACCTGTTACCAGGCTAGCTGCCATCATCTGTATAGCTGCTAAAACACCATATTCTACAAAATCAAGCACATATCTCCGGCAACTAGCTCCTGCATATATCTTGAAAAATACAACGATCCGATAAACAATCTGAATCGAATACGAAAGCAGCGTCCCCAGCAAAACACCGGTTACTCCAAGCGGAACCGCCAGTGCCAGCGACACAACCAGATTCACGACAGCCGTAATGATAGACAAATTTCTTTCCTGTCGGAATAAGCCGCTTACTCCCATTACAATTTCCAATGGAAATCCCATTCCCTGTACAAAAAACGTTATAATCGCCATCAAAACAACCGGACGTTCCAGTACAAAAGACTCTCCCAGCCAGATATCGCATACAAATGGATCAATTAATGCATATAGCCCGCAGGCTGCAATTGACATGATGCAAAAAAATAAAAATGTTACCTGCCGAAGCGCATTGCAATCCTTTTCTTTATCATCTTCTACAAACAAATGTCCGATTGTTGGCTGAATACTTTTGGACAAGGCTCGTACAATATTGCTGATTGATCTAGTCACCAGACAATAGTTGCTGAACAATCCTACCGTAACTACGCTGATAAAACCTGATATGATTAGATTATCCGTGCAATTTAACAGATTTAATGACAGCTTTGAAGCAAAAACATTTTTTAAATCACTTAGAATTTTATCAATAATTTCTCTCGGTGGCGTTTCCTTCTTCTTTTTTTTCAAGAATGTATATTTCCGATCCACATACTGACTTACCCACAAATTTAACCCTACTTCTGCAACAATACTAAGACCAAGCGCCGGAAGATATCTTCCGGTCAGCACAACAAATATGATCACCGCCGAATAGTTAAAAACATTCGCCAGCATCGTAACGACACTGACAATATATTCCTTCTGATCCGCAATTAGAAGCGACCTTTTATATGCCAATGGATAGGATGCAACGGAACGCAGCAGCCACAACAGGTACAAAATCCGGATATACCCAAGCGAATAGGTATCATTTTTCATAAATAAATGGATAAATGGTGTCAATGGAGCGCCAATTGCGAGGATCACTGCTGCAAACAAATAATAGGCTTTTCTGTAAAGATTCATCAGCGCCGCGATCTCATCTTCATCATTTCTGGCTAATGCGCTGTATAAGTGATATACAATCGCAGTCGAAATTCCAAGCTCTGTTACTGACAGAATGGAAATCACATTGGAAATGATACCGTTCATTCCAACCAGTTCACTTCCCATGTATAAATTCATTGCCCGCTGGCTCAAAAATCCAAAAATCAGAAGAACTACCTGCGACAGTAAGCTGAAAAAGCTGTTGCGAAACAGACTTTTTATTTTCATCTTTTCCTCCTTCGCGTACTTATGTACTTTCGGCTGAAACACATGGGAAAACTGTTTTCCTGCTCTTTTATAAAACAGCATTCCCATATTTTCCAGTTTATGAAATTACCCTGACTCTCATATATATTTTTATGTTATAATACCACCAGATACCAATTGTTGTAATTATTCAAACCATACCGGAGAGCTTTATGAAAAAAAAACGTACAAACTATTTTCCTCTTATCATCCTGCTCCTTTTTTTCGGGATAGGTTCCGCTGTTTTTGTCTGTCAACATCTTCGCATTTTATCTTACATTCCAGAATCGCCTTCAGAATCCAGTAAAATTTTAGCTAATCCCTATATTGGCTGGTATTCCATGCGAGGCTACATACTTTCCGATGATGATACTCCGATTTTCCTTCCTGACAGCACCAACCAGGACACTTCTCTGCGGAACGGGCTTACCTTGCTGGAATTTAACCTGAAAAATTATGCTGACCGCGACTTAAGCCAGACTGCTCTGAACCAGTTAGACAGCGCGCTTGCCGCCTGGCAGGCAAACGGGAATCAGCTGATTCTCCGGTTTCTTTACGACTGGGACGGAAGAAATCTGGAAACCGAACCGGACAGCCTGGAACAGATTCTGCGTCACATGGAGCAGGTCGCTCCGATTGTCAACCGCTACGCTGACTGCGTCTATCTGATGCAGGGTATTTTTGTTGGAAACTGGGGTGAGATGAATAACTCCGTCTGGCTTTCCCCTGAAAATCGGAGTATCCTGATTCAGACGCTTTCTGACCTGATTTCCCCGGATATTTTTCTGTCTGTCCGCACCCCGGCTCAGCTTCGTTCCATCGTGCAAAGCGCGAAACCGCTTGGAAGCAGCCAGCCATTTGACGGCAGCCTTCCTGCCCGTCTCGGTCTGTTCAATGATGGAATGCTTGGCTCCGGCAACGATACCGGAACCTATGGCGATACGCCAGCTTCCGCTTCGGATTATCAATCCGCCTGGCTCCGTCAGAATGAACTAGATTTTCAGAATGAGCTGTGCCGCTATGTTCCAAACGGCGGAGAGGTTATTATCGACAATGCCTTTAACGATCCGGAAAACGCAGATGCTTCGCTGGAGCAGATGCATGTTTCCTATCTGAATCAGGCATACGATCCGGCGGTCCTGACCAAATGGAAAAACACGCCTTATACCGGCAGCAATTCCGTTTATTCCGGTCTGAGCTTTTACGACTACGTTACCTGCCGTCTCGGCTATCGCTATGTGATCCGGGATTCTTTCCTGCAGCTTTCTCCACTGGCAAACGAAGCCCAGTTTTCAGTTTCGATTGAAAATACCGGCTTTTCCATCAGCTACCGCAGTTTTGATATCACGCTGGATCTGGTTTCTGATTCCGGCGAAGTCACTTCGATTCCGCTTGACGCTGATCCCCGTTTCTGGGACAGCGGTTCCGTTTCGGAAGTTAAAACAACGTTTGATGTACGCAACCTTCCGGAAGGTTTCTACACGGTTTGGCTGAAATTCACAGACCCGCGCTCCGGTCTTGAAATTCTCCCTGCCAGCACCGCAGAGCACGGAGATTCCGGCAGCCGGATCGGCTCCTTTACCCTGTCCCGTCTTCATCTGACCAGTGAACAATGACAGAACCTTTCGTCCATCTCCTAACGCTTGATTCTGATAAGCCGCGAAATGGCTCATCCCGGTATCAGTGTTCCAAGCCATACCCGCGTTCCATCTGCCGTCTGATTTCCAAAACGGATGGGGCGGCGGTCTGCGGTCCGTTCCAGTTTCAGATACAGTCCGGTACGGTACTGCAGCCAACGTCCCGGAATTGGCACCTGCAGCTCTGTCTTTGTCCCGCTGTCCCATTCAAAAACCTTATCCGTAATGAAAAGCTGCTCTGGCGTTCGGCTTTCCGCCTCTATGCCAGGTTCCGCTTCCAGAATACACTCTGCGTTTCCACAGAAATTAGCAAATCCACAGTTCTCAATCACAATCTTCAGACAACTCCGATCCAATTTTGCCGATCGGACGATAAAACGATATCCAAGATGTCTTCCGATATATTCATATCCGCTGCAGCGTTCACCGGTTCCCGGCCAGACCGCAGTTTCCTGTTTCCAGAAATTCAGCTGCTCCGGCTGCCAGACACTGTTCAGATAACTGGTATGCATCTGTTTCATTTCGTCTGACGCCTGCTTCCAGCTGACCGACCGCTTATCCGCGGCATTTGCCGCCTGCCCGTCTTCCTGTACCTTAACGCTGCTCTCTGACGAAAGAACTTCTCCACCGCAGAATCGTCGTTTCATCTGTTCCTGCTGCCAGGCCAGTTCTTCCCGGCGCGATGCCGGAACCATCTGGTTTCCAGCGTTTTGCAGTCCCCCGTCCGTTCCGTCACTGTATGTGCCAAGATCGGTCTCAGAGCCGAACATTGCATCATTAAAAAGAGTCAGGCACTGCTTCAGCGGCTCACTTCCCCCGCTGGCAATGATCCTCCACTGAACCGGTTTCCGAACTGCAATCGGACAACAATAGTCCATCGTCTTCGCCATCGTTTCCGCAAGCTCTGTCATCCGCTCCGGTGACAGAAATTTTGATCCATGCATTTCTCCCCAGCTGCCGACCAGAAGTCCCTGAACCGCCAGCACATGCTCTGCCTGCCGGTAAATTAACGGGCCAAGCTGCTCCATATGCCGCTTCACCAACTGGATGTATGTCGGCTCCTTTGCCAGTCCCCTGCCTTCCGTATCGTAAACAAAACGAAGAATCATATCCTTTTTTTCACCGGCAAAATAAGCAAGAATCTGTTCCGCGCATACCAACGCCTTTTCCGGAATTTCCCGCTCACGGAACGCTCCGATATCGATTCGGAGCAGCACCAGGCTTTCTTCTCTGCTGGAAATCCATAAAACCGGCAGCTCGTCTGTCAGCGCAAATGAATACAGATGATACCATCCGCAGCACGGATTATTCAGCGACTCACTGCTTTCCAGGAGCGGTTGAACCTGAAACCGGCTGCTGCGCTTTGGCTGCGGCAGCCTCTCCTTCAGTTTCTCTCTGAACTGCCTCAATCTCTGCAGTCTTTTCATCGTCCTTCAGTCCCGCTCCTTCGTCAATCTTTAATACCTTGCAGCGAAAAATCACGGCAAGTACAGAGAAAAACATCCGCAGCATGTACCAGACCGGCTTTAATCCGGAATGCATGCTGGTTCCGGCTGTCCGGACATGCATCACTGCAGGAATCTCAACCACCTTGAATTTCAGCAGAATCATCTGCATAATCATGTTTGTATCCGGATACTTATCATCAAAATGATTATACTGAGAATAATACAGCACAGCCTTGCGGCTCAGCCCCTGAAGGCCGGTTGTCGGATCCGGAATTTCCCTTCCTGCCGCAATTTTTATCATAAACCGGAACAGCCGGAACGCCAGCTTCTTTGCCGCCGAAATCTGAAACTCCCCGCTGCCGTCCATGAAACGGCATCCAAGCACGATATCCGGATAGCGGCCGTCCGCATCCTTCTGTTTCAGCCGCTCATAAATCCGCAGCACGTTGCTGACATCATGCTGACCATCCGCGTCCATTTGGATCACATATTTATAATTTCTCCGAATCGCATACTTGTATCCAAGCTGGATTCCACTCCCATATCCAAGGTTAAATACATTGCTTACAACTGCATGTCCCCGCGCTTTTACCAGCCAGTTCGTGTTATCCACGGAAGCATCGTTCATTACAAGGATATCTGCAATCTCCGCAATCTCCGGCCGCTCCAGATCATCCAGTACCTTTCCGATACTGGCTGCCTCGTTATAAGCCGGAATAATGACCAGTACTTCTTTTTCCTTCATCACTGTTCCCCTCTGCTTCCTCTTGTCATTTTGTCATTTCCAACAGGAGTTTCAGGTCTTCCCTGTGATCTTCCTGTTTTTTCTTTGCCGCTTCGACAAAGCGCTTTTGCTTTTTCGGTTCCCCAATCAGACCCGTAATACAGTCCGCAATTGCCTGCGGGTTCAGACTGCACAGCAATCCGTCCTCGCCGTTCCGAATCTGTTCCCGATTTCCGTTGCAGTCAGAGGCAATCACCGGACAGCCCAGAATCTGTGCTTCCTGAATGGCAATGCTTTTTCCCTCAAATCTGGTCGCATGTACATAAATATCTGCCTGCTTATAATATGGAAACGGATTTTCCGTTGCTCCCAGTAAAATAAACTCCTTCTGCAGGCCGAGCGCTTCAATCTCTTTTTCCAGCTTCGCCCGCTCGCTACCCTCTCCAAGGACATACCAGCGAACCCGGTATCCCGCATCCTTTATCAGCCTCATCGCCTTCACTGCAATATCATACGCTTTCTGCGGTGTCAGTCTTCCGACGGTAAGAAGGCGGGTTCCATCCCAATGATCGGTAAAACCGCCCGGTTCCTCTGCCATCCGCAGAATCCGTTTCCGATCGATCATGTTGTGGAATACCATCGTTCTGTCCCGATACTGCGGGTATACTTTCAGGAAATGCTCTTTTACTTCCGCTGAAACGGTAAAAATACGATCCATACGCTCATAGCAGTCCCGATCCATCTCTCTGGTATAACCGGAGCTTTCGTAATCGATATGTACAAACGCCGCCTTTTTCTTTGCCTTCACATAATCCGCGACATAATAGGTCGAAGCGCCTTCCAGATAAGCAACCGCCAGATCAAAGGTCTGATCAAACCGAATACTTCCATCTGACATCATGCGCCACAGAAGCTTATCCGTCTGCATACGTTTCCGTTTCTTCATTTCCCTCAGACGAGCTGCCAGATACCCGGTTTTTCTTATCACATGTCCATTGCGGAACCAGGCGCCAAGCACCGTCTTTACCATTGCCTTCCGTCCCTGCTTCGACAATACTGACTCCGTATTATAGGTCGGGTTCAGCAAATGTACATACGGCGGCAGCGACGGAATCATTTCTCCCTGTGCCATAATGACATAAAGTGAAACATCGTACTGTGTCTGATCCAAACTATTCAGCAAAGCAAACAGTGCAGTTTCTGCACCAGCCCTTCCCAGGGTATTAATGACAAACAATATTTTTTTCATCGGTTCACAGTTCCCTTCTGCTCTTTCCTGTCAGTTCAGAAAGCTCGGAAAGTATCCGCTCGTTTTCCTGATTCAGAAGCGAAACCTGCATAGCAAGCTCCTGATTTTTCATCGCAAGCGAGGAAATCAGCGCACTCAGCTCATAACCGCCCCAGACGGTCAGCGCTCCGATAAAGAACATGGCAATCATTGTTCCGTATGACAGGTAACTGCACCAGCCGGACAGTCCGGGAATCGCTCCAACCAAAATCAGTCCGATTCCGATCATCTCCCATATCACGGCCAGGTTGACTGTCAGTTTTTTTGCTGAATGAAGCAAAAATGTCAGAATTACAATTGTCAGTCCTGTGATTACCAATCCAATCCGAATGATTACTGCTGTATCCATCCTATTTACTCTCCTCCCCCCGGTTTGACTGCCGGTCTGTTCTTCTGTCAAATACCTTGCCTGACGGCTTTTTTCCTTTTCCCCTCGGTATCAGTGTTCCGCGACAGAATACATGCACATCCATATGCTTTTCCACCCATCGCAGCCGCAGATACGCGGCTGTCCACCCAACAAAGGAACCGGCGATCACGCCCGCCCCATACCAGATCGGCGACTGACGCGCCGCAAGGATACTTCCGATCCAGGTGACCAGGAAAAAAAGCACCGATGTCCATACCGCCCCCGTCAGATCATTGAAATAATAAAGGAAAATGATCGCTGAATACATCAGAAACAAAATGAAATACCCGGCGGCTAACGACGGATAAATCTTCAGCGTCATTCCGGAAAAGCCAAGTCCCGGCAGCACGACCATGCAGATCAGATAAACCACTACAGAAATAATGAACTGAATCCGCGCAAGCGTCATCAGCTCACTCGCCAGCTGACGGAACATCCGCCGCTTTGTATTCTGAATATCCGCTCCGCGTCCTCCGATTACCGCCTCCGAGTAGAGCTTGTACTTTTCATGGAAGTGCATTTCCACACGGGCAATAAAGATAATCGTTGCGGAAATATTGGTGAACATCGCCAGACAGGATGCCATATCGTACGGCTGGTTGCAGACAAAGCTTTTTACAACCACCATCCTCATATCCGTCGTCCAAAAGACAAAGTTATGCACATAAAGTCCCAGGATATAGAGGAAATTGGTGACAACCAGCTGCCAGTACTTCTTAAAATACTTCAGCACCGGCTTATAACGGTTGCTGTTTTTCTTAAAGTATCGTTTCACCAGCGCATTTTCCAGCACCGCCGTCAGGAAAAATCCGGCATCCAGCGCCGCAAGCATGCTCTGCGGAATCCCCCAGTGAAGGATATACCGGAAAAATAAAGACAGCAGGAACGCAAGCAGCATACCTGCGCCGTAATACTGGGCAATCCTCTGATAATCCTTACAGATTGACAGATAAATCATGGAGTAGAATACCAGCACCAGACTGATGTATCCCCAGAACCCGGCAAACACATAGGCAACCGATACGCCTCCTACAAAATGTTCCCATAGACAGAACGGAATCCCCACCAGACAGCTGAGCGCAATGTTCAAAATCATCCCGACATAATAACAGGGAAGAATATCCTGATACCGCTCTTCGTAGATCACGTCTGACATGTACCGGGATAACACCGCGTTAAACGGCGATGCTGTCAGTAGAGAAAAGATAAAGATATACAGCACTGTACAGGAAAACAGTTCGCGCTGCGCGAATCCCAGCGTTGAAAATTTCAGAAAATACTCCATCAGCACTAGGTTAATGATGATCACAAACATCGGCGCAACCGTTACCAGCGTACTGTAAAAAAATCCCAGCAAATCGGTCGTTAGCGTATTTTTTTCAAAGATTTTATTTAGTCTGACACCGATTCCAGCCATCTGCAGTTCCTCCTTTCCATCTTAATGTGCTCTCGGAATCTCGTTGTGCCTGAATTTGCGAGATGATTTTTTGTCGAAGGTGCCTGAATTTTTGAGGCGTACGCGGTGCGTACGTTGATAAAATTCAGACATCTCCGGCGGAAAATCAGCCGCAAAGCTAGGTGCATAAGAGATTCCGAGAGTACATCTTATTCATCCTGCTTCTGTTCCAAAGCTTCTTCTGTTTCCGGAACATCGGCTGGCTTTTCCAGTTCTTCCGGTTCTTCCATTTTTACCTCCGGGATAACAACTGGCTCTTCATTCCACTCCAGCTTCATGCTTTCTGCGAAATCTCGGTAGATATCCCAGTAGGTTTTCTGCATATACTCGACACGGTATTTCGCCATCACACGGCGGTATCCGTTCTCTCCCATCTGCAGGCGCATTTCGGTTTTCTGCGCCATATCGACCATTGCCGCCGCGATTTCCTCTACATTCATGATGTGAGTGATCATACCCGCCGGTCCAAACGAATCGTTTTCTCCGTAAATCAGTCCGTAACAGTTTCCGACGTCCGTTGCAATCACCGGCTTGTGCGCCGCAAAGCTTTCCAGGATAGTCAGCGGCTGTCCCTCGCTGACGCTCGTTAAGATCGTCATATCCATACGGCCAAGATAATCTTTAATATTAATCCGGCCGGTGAACTCCACATCTGCAAGCTGAAGGGACTCCACTAGTTCGAAGCATTCTTTCGCGTATTCCTCATCCTCGTCCCAGGGCCCCATGATCCACAGCTTCAGGCGCGGCTCCTTTGCCTTGGCAAAACTGAATGCCTGGATCATGGTCTTTACATCCTTAATCGGCGTCACTCTCAGCACCGCTCCGATATTGATTTTTCCTTCATCCTCCGGCTGCTTCCCGGCAATTTCCTGCAGATTTTCAACCCGGATTCCATTTGGCGTCACTGCTGTTTTTTCCGGCGGACAGCCAAGTTCGATCTGCAGCCCTCTCGCCTGTTCAAACAGGCTTGTTACCAGGCTGCTTTCCCGATAGGCAAGACGGGACATTTTCCGGAACTGGTCAATCCAGATATTTTTGTAAATACCTGTTACCCATTTTGCCTTAATCAGCTCTTCCTCGCGCTCTCTTGTATAAATACCATGCTCGGAAACAAGGAGGCGGCACCCGAACCTGTGCTTTGCCATACTTCCAAGAATTCCCGCGTAGCCGGTTGCCACGCAATGATATAAGTCTGCTTTCGGCAGTTCCATCTGCATCGTCAGAAACAGCGGCAGATAAATGGAGCGCATCGTCCACAGGAAATCCGAAAATACAATCTGACTGTACTTGATCCGGTAACAATCTGTTACCGCAAGAAGGAAATCTTCTCCCATCAGCAGATCATTCAGGGACACATCTTTATCCTGGAACAGGTCAAATAAAACATTCCATTCAATATTCTGATCCAGGATCAGACTTCGCAGCGCATGATACTGTTCTCTGGTCAGACGCTTTTTTCTCCGGTGCTTCGATCCCCAGTCCACATCATCCAGATACAGTTCATGAACCTCAGTGACATTTTCCGGCAGCTCATACGCGTACTTTCCGCGTATCGTCCGATTCGCCGCAATTGTCAGAATCACAAACTCTGTTTTGGGGAACAGACGGATCATGCTGTGAACCCAGCTGGATACGCCGCCGACAACAAATGGATAACACCCTTCTGCTACAATACATACTCTCATATCCGTTCCCCTCCTTTCCTACTCTGCATCGGTTTCTGTTTCTGCCTTCGGCAGTTCGTAATAGTAGCGCTGATTTTCCGGTTCCAGCGAGATGGATACATGATCCGCGTCCGCTCTGACCAGCCATGCATCGTCTTCAATCTTTACTGCGGATCCGCCGTCTGTTTCCGTAATTTCTTTTCCATAGGTTTTCAGGATAAACCAACAGGACTCATACCTTCCGGTAATGTCCAGTATGATGGTATCGTCCGTCTTTATTTCCTGATAATTCATCGCAAGGAAACTGCGGATTCTTGCATCACACTCTGAAACGGTTGTCCCGTCAAACACCCGGAACGGCTTCCAGTAGGTCGTCAGATTCGCCATCAGCCTTTCCGACAGCTTCTCCCACGCGTCCTCATCTGACTGCGGATACACCACTCTTCCGATATCAACCAGCACGCTACTGTAACCAAGCGCGGTTTCAATGCTCCGTACCAACAAATCCTGACTGTATGTATGCTCATATCCGTCAATCACTGTTTTCTGCCGCGTAACCGAATCAGTCAGATAGCCGATCAGGTCGCTGCTGTCATCCGGATCTTCTATTACCGTCCGAACCTGCTTCAGCAAATCTTCAGTCAGCGATTCTGACAGCTCTTCTTCCGTCAGGTTTCCACGGTACAGGGAAGAAAAATGATAGGATGGCAACTCCTTTCCCAGAAATTCCGCATCTGCCTCCCATTTTTCCTGTATGCCATTCTTTGCCTCGGTATCTCCGGAAATTCCCATTTCTCCGTTTTGTTCATTGACTACCTCCATGTAGTAGCGGAGATCTTCGCTTTGCGGAAGAATATCATCCGTGTAATCCATCTGCGGAGCCATCATCGCTGTCATCTCAAACTTTGTTTTCTCAGAAACCGACGCAAACGCGGGCCAGATAACGTCACGGAATACGCCGCGCATCGACTGACTGTACATTTGCTGGAGCACCTCTCCATTTTCATTTGCCATTCCCGGATAATTGACTCCAACCAGGTTATGAGCATTTACTACCGGATAAATTGTATCGCTCTGCATTTCACAAAGCATGCCAGTCAGATAGCCAAGTCCTGCCGCCCCCTGCATATAGGTTCCATTGACAGCAAAGACAAATGCCGTTCCAAAGCTTTTTCTCCAGATCAGAACCGGGTGCTCCTGCACATCAATTGACTCATCTGCCGTAATTCCCTTCATATATACCTTCGTTCCCTCGGTCAGATGATACCATGGAAATGTCAGTTCCAGATCCTGATTTTTCTGTTCTTCCTCGTTTTCTGCCTGGTAAATTTTCTCTCCTCCGAGCAGAAGTCCACGATACAGATGCATACCAACAACGGTTGTGCTCTCTTCTACAATGGATTCGATTCCAAGAAGCGTCTGAAGAGCAAAATTTTCGCTGATGACAGATACATCCGGAATCCGGCTGAAAATCAGATTAATTCCCTGATCCACATACCTCTGAAGCTTTAATGTTTCCGCCCGTCCGTTCCAGTTGATCGCATTCGGATCAATCAGGAGAAACTGCGGTGTTTCCTGCTCGTTATTTTTTACCGCCTGCTCATACGCTGCAAGCGACTCGTAAACATCAACTTCCCGTTTCGTATACAGTCCCCAGTAAGAAAGCATCTCGCCAACGGAGCCGGCGTCCGAACTGCCAATGCAGACAGCCGGCTGCCTTATCACCGCGTTCTGCTCCGCGCTGTTATCTGGATCAACGGCATCCGAATTATCTTCCGACTGCTTTTTTACCGTATAAACGCTGCTTCGATCCGGAAGCTCCTGCAGATCCGCTTCATACGCGTTGGTCTGATAATCATTCCAGTACTCTTTTGCCATGTTCAGGAACTGAAACAGGAAAAAGATAATCGCCATGACAACTGTAATCGCTGCAAAATTTCTTCTCGATACCATCCCGTTTCCTCCTTTCCATTGCTGCGCTCAATCGCTTCCGTTCTTCATTTTTATTCGTTCTCTGTGCCTGCCTGCGGATTATTGTATCCGTAATCGATTGCCAGGTTGTACAGGCTGTTTACATTCTGATGAAGCCGATAACAGACAAAATCCTCGGTTTCATAGTAAACTTCCATTTCTTCCGGATAAAGCTTCTTAAATGCCTGCGCCCAGTAATACATGTGAGACATCGTCTCCCATCTGGTAATCGATGTGTAAGCACTGATTCCGGTTTCTGTATTGACCGGATGTGATGCCCCCTCCTCCGATACTGGTTTCAAATCAATTCCATTTGCGCTTCCCGCATAGTTAATCGGCTGTTTCTCGATAAAGAAATACACATACTCTGTCGGCATTGTAATCTCTGAATTTTTCTCCAGATCCCGCAATTCCCGCAAAAAAGTAATCATCTCATAATGACGTCCAAACTCAATAATCATCTGGCGTTCATCATTTGCTGAAATAATTGTCCAGTTATAATCTTTGTTTTCCCGGATAATATTAGTCAGACATATGATTCCTTCATTCGTTTCAAGGCCGGAAATTTCAATCGGTTTCCGGATTATTTCTGCCCTAATTGCTTCATTTGCTCCAAGAAGGAGTACCAATGCTGACACAGCACTCATTACCAATTTTTTCCGAAACCATCCAAATAACAGATAAATCACCGCATCCGCATTCAGCGCCCACACCAATCCAAGTGAATAGCAGAAAAAGATGCATAATCGTGATGGCTGCATCAGTTCTGGTAAGCCCAACACATTTAACGCCTGCATCCCGCACATCAAGATCATATACACGCCAACAGACCACAACGTCCCCGCATAATCAGTTTTCTGAAACAGCATAGCCAGTCCGCCAAGAATAAGCAAACTTACAATTCCACCTACCATAACCAACATAACCATTCGGTTCTGTCTCGTACAATATATCTGAATCTCCATCATGATTCGATTCGTGATATTCTGAAGCTGTTCCAGCAATGTTATCTTCTTCGACTGATCTGCTTCCGGTTCCGACACTGTCAAGTTCTCTTCTGTTTGTTCTTCCTGAGTTCCATTCTCCGTTTCATCGGCTCCCGTTTCACCATCTGCAGAACCTGTTTCTTCCGTCCCGTCAATCAATCTCTGAATAGTATCTTCATCCACCTCTCCGACAATCGTAATTGTGTTTCCATTTTTATCAGTAATCGTCCGTACTTCCTGCTCTTCCCCGCTCTTATTCGCTGTTCCGTTAATAACATTTAAACCCCAGTAAAGAGACCCCTGCAGCTTATGACCGGTTGCCACACCGACTGCCATAGGAAAAACGGCGATTATAATACTCGCTACACCGGCTGCCATAATCCGCCAGAAATATTTCCATTGGAAAAAACGGAAGAAAAAACCGGCCGCAATTCCAAGGCAAAATACACCTGCTGGCATCGTATTGTAAAAATGAACTGTCAGCGTCAGTGAAAAACTGATTGCAAAACTGATCAGATATCCCTTTACCCTCTTGTACTGCCGCGCCTTTTCTTCCGGATTCAACTCCGAATGAAATGCCGCAAACTCCTGAAAGAACCGGATTGCCAGTACCGCAGACGGAATGATAAACAGCATACCATATTCCTGCGGCAGCGTACTTGCATATCTTGCAAAGGAGTTGAAATTATAAATATCAAGCATCAGATACGCAACTGTTCCAAAATATGGAGTAAACCTTGCCTTGCAAATCACTTTAAGCGATACAAGCAATGCCAGATGAATGTACAGCGTCTGTACAAATGCAAACACCCGAAAAAGGATATAGGCTTTGATTCCAAATGCCGCATGAAGATAATAAATCATGCAATGGAAACCATGCGGATATACGCCCTGTGAAAAGATCTGGTTGCTGTCCATCTCATTAACCCACTGGTTATGAACCGGAATATCAGACGCTTTATAACCAAAAACAGTAACCGCATTTACGCCATAAACATAGCATACTCCTGCAATGATCGCTGCCGTCAGCAATAAATCCGGAAGACAGTGCAAAAGCATCTTCACGACCTGTTTTCCCCGGTTTCCAACGACAACGCGGTATCCTTTTGATGCAAGGGTTTTTACTCCATTCTCTCCTCGCAGCACAGCAAGAACAGTCTGGAAAATCTGCTCAATTCCAATTAGTATCCTTCCTCGATACTTCCGGTAAAAGACAATCAGAAATGGGATCGCGGTTCCTGC
>CAJMMH010000008.1 GCA_905214365.1 uncultured bacterium | reverse complement strand
CGGGAGCTTGGCGGTGTGGGGCTTGGACTTGCGATGGTACGAGAAGTTGTGCGGGTTCATGACGGGACGATTAAAGTTTATACAAACAAGCATGGGGGAACGACATTTGAAGTAAAAATAAAATTCTAATCTTCTTATAAATCTAGCTTTTAATGCTTATAAACAAAAATATGCCCCCTTCCAAGCAACAAGTTTTTTCCACTCGTCCACTCAGAAGGAAGCATTTTCTTTTTTGCTGCTGATGCAGCATTCCTATTCTATTCTTTTTTATTTCCGTTTCGCCACAATCCGCGCCGCCGCTGCCAGAAACAGCACAGATGCCGCGATCTGCACAGCAAGGCTGATGCCGATCCAGTGCTCGGTCGCCCAGTTCGGGCGGTAATTTCCCTGGTAATTAATCAGGTCAAAAATAAAGTCTCTTGAACCTGCCTGCCGGTTCATCACACTGAAAAAAGTGACAAGAGGATTAAACAGCAGCAGATAATGATACCATGCAATCGGGCTGCCCGGATGCTCTCCATACGACTGCCCCAGAAGAAGCAGCGGCATGTAATGAATCAACAGTGTTGCTGCAAGCAGCATCAATGTCACACCATATGCAATCACAATCGCGTGTCCGCTCTTTCTTGCCGCCGCGGAACACAGCAGCGACAGCGAACACAGATAACACGCTACAATTACCAGAACAATTGTCGCCTGGATACAGTCCTCCACCTGGATGCCGCCATAAACAAATACCATCGACAGTGCCGGGAATCCGGACAGAATCAGGATAAACAGCGTATTCATACACGCCTTCAGTTTGCCCTCGACAATCCGCCCGGCGCCAAGACCGGATACCTGCATTACTTCAAGCGCATGACATTCCCGTTCTCTGGCGATTCCACCCCCGGCAAGTCCCGGCGTAATCACAACGACAAGCATACACTCAATCATGCCAAGAAGAATATACATCTGAAGCATCATGGAGTAGCTTTCCTGCCCGCGGCTCTGAATCGTCCCCTGCATGCTGGAAAACACGACAAGCGCAAGAATGCACATCACCGCGTGATAACCGATCACCGCCAGCGCAAACAGCGGGGAGCGGTTTACCGTCCACAGTTCTTTTTCATATACCGGATTTCTCTGAAAAAACTTTGGCTTTCCCATTGCATTGCTCCTTTCCCGCACCCGATCTCATCCCCGGCATGCTGCCTGTTTCAGCCCATTTACCTCGATCTATCACGCCAGACGACTGCTCAGGTCCTCCATGCTTCCCTGACCTCGATGGAAGGAGCTGACACCCACTCCGGCATCAATCAGCTGCCGCAGCAGAAGTGTCTCTTCCTCCGGCGTTCCACCATAGTGAACCATAAAATAATTTCTGTCATACGTCAGCGATGTTACTTTAGGATTCCCATACAGCAGCTGCACGGCCAGCTCCTGCCGGTTCCTGATTTCCATATACAGCGGCGCGCTTTCGCGGATTTTTCCCATGACCTCGTCTCTGCTTCCTTCCGCCAGCATATGTCCCTCATCAATCAGGCCAATCTGATGACAGAACTCCAGCACATCCGGAATCGAGGATGATGTCAGGACAATCGTTGCCCCTTCCGCAGCCAGCTGCGACAGAATTTCCTGAATCATCTGACGCTCCTGCGTTGTCATGTCCGCAAACGGTTCGTCCAACAGCAGCAGCGGCGGGCGATGAATCAGCGTCCGCAGAAATTCAATCTGGCGCAATGTTCCCTGCGCGAGGCTTCCCATCAGCGCGTCCGCCCTGCGCTCCAGACCGGCCATCCACAACAGTTCCATGCACCGTTCTCTTGCGGACAAACCATATTTTCCTCCAATATGCGCGTAAAACTCCAGATATTCCAACGTTTTCAATCCCGGAACGACACAGCTGTGCTCATCCATGTAGCCGATCAGACTGCTGCGTTTTTTCCGGTTTTCTTTTTTATCCATCAGCAGTCCCTGAATGGTAATAGTCCCCCGATCCGGCTCCATCAGTCCGGCACACAGCCGCATAGCGGATGTTTTTCCGCTTCCGTTTTTTCCAACGAGCGCGTATAAACTGCCGTCCGTCGCGTGCAGATTCAGTCCGTCCGCAAGATACCTGCGGTGAATCCGCTTTTCCACCTCATGCATGATAAGCACAGTATGTTTCCTCCTTTCTGAATCCGCTGAAATTCTTTTAATCCGCACGCACCTTCGCAACCGCGAAGCTGATGTTGCTTGTCCGGTAATCGGTATTCTGCTGTACTGTCTGGTCACAGTCAATCCGCCCGACTACCAGAAATTCCTGATATGCCAGCAACGAATGGCTGCGCGTCAGAAGCTCATACAGCACCTGGCAGCTGGTATCCCAGCCGTCCCGTTTCCGGTAGCTGCCCTCCAGATATGTTTCCAGCGCAACCCACTGTCCGCGCCCGGCATTTGCTTCCCCGGACAGCGTCAGCGTTTCTCCATGTTTCCACTCGTCCAACAGGCAGACCCGGTCACCGGCCACAACAAGCACCTGGCTCATATCCTTTTCCAGTCCGTTTGTCAGGGTTCCGTCAATCTGTGTGCCGTCCCACTCCATGCTTCCGGTTATTGTTTCTTCCGTTTTGGTCTCTCCGGACAGCCGGAAATACCGGGACGCAAACGCAACCAGATTGTCCATCTGCAGAAGCGTTTCCTCTGTTCCGGGAAGCAGCTCCGCCGTATGTCTTCCATACTGGTTATAAGCCGTTCCATTCCATACCGTGTCCTGCTGCATCGGCATTACCTCACAGCCCGGAATCAAACTGACTTCATATGCGAAATTGACGGGAGCCTGTACGCTGAAATACGTATCGCGCTTTACGCTTTCTCCTGAATAATTATACAATGTCAGTTCGTGCAGAAACGGACTTGAAACTCTGGTTCGTGATCCGGCAATCCAGACCGCGGCGCAAACCGCCACTGACAGCACACAAACTGCCGGACGGAACCAGCCGAGCCGATCCTTCTGCCGCAGAAACAGCCAGACTCCGGGCAGAATTACCAGCAGATACACGGCAAAAATCGCATAATACACCTTTGTATCTGCAACTCTGGTAATACTTTCCTGACCGTCCAGCACCTGACTGACCGCTGTTTCCAGCTTTTTCCGATTGCTCTCCCGGAACAGCTCCGTCTTTAGATTTCCATTCATCAGAATTTCCAACAGCGTCATTTGCTCGTCTTCAGTAAATTCCTGTTCAAACATAGACGGAATCATCAGCCACAGTCTTCCGCGGTCTTCCTCATAGCCATTGACATACGCATTGTCTGCAAACGACGCGCTTTCCGTCCTGGAACCATTGCTGAGCCCAATCTGCTGTGACGTCTGGCGGCTTCCGGCCAGAAGCAGACGCCCTCCCTGGTATACCCAGCTGCAGATTCCTTCCTTCTGCGCATCTGTCAGCTGCTCAACCGCGCTTGCCGTCATAACCAGCAGATTATACTGTTCATATGCCTGCGGAATGGAAAGCAGATTTTCCGGTTCTATTTCTACAGAACGCACCAGCAGGTGATAATCACCATATACATACGGATAATTCCAGCGGCCCGCATTTGCCTCCGTACCAATCAGACCGATTACAATTTCTCCGTCCTTTCCGTCCAGATCAGAAAAACGGTATGAGCAGGTGCGGCTGTATACCACCGATCCCTTTCCGTCAAGCACCTCAACAACCATCTGGCTGCTTCCCTCCGCTGCCTGCACCGCAAAAGAAACCTGCTCTTCATCGTTTCCGGACAGCTGCTGCCTGTAACAGTAAAAATCAGATTCCCCGGTCGGAACAGTTACCGTTACCGTATGGTCAGCAGCCGCGTAATCGCCGCTTACCGCAACGCTCACGGGTATAGCACGCCCCGGCGATAACGGCGCCCGCGTTCCAAGTCCAACCGTTACAGAAACGCTGCCGCTGTAGCTATAGGCTGACAGTCTTCCGTTTCTGCAGCCGGACAGCGCGGGCAGCAGCCACGCGCAGAGAAAGCAAAGGAAAAGACACGTACGCAGGAGCCTGCCATATGCTGCGCAGCGGTAACCGCGCGCCGCGCCAGACTTCATGTTCATTCGCCGCCGCTGCCTCCTTCCTGCTTTTCTTCCAGAATCGGAAGACTGACCTCAAATACTGTTCCATTGATACTGCTGTCCGCGCGGATCGAGCCGTTGTGCAGCTCCGCGATGTTTTTCGCGATTGCGAGTCCGAGCCCGGTTCCTCCGGTCTGCGAGGAACGGGACTGCTCCGCACGGTAAAACTTATCAAATACATGCTCCAGATCCCGCTTTGGAATCACCTTGCCGTAGTTGATGACCGATATGACAAGATACTGTCCCCGCACTGCCGCTTCTACAATCAGCTTCTTTCCTTCCCTGCCGTACTTTACCGCGTTGCTGACCAGATTGTCAAACAGCCGCGCAAGCAGCACGCCGTCGCCCATCACCATCTGTGACGGGACAAGCGGCTCATATTCGCAGGTCATGCCATTCTGTTCAAACACCGGATAAAATTCATCCAGCAGCTGTCCTAGCAGCCGGATCATATCGATCGGCTGCATATTGGCTGTCTGCTTTCCGTAATTCAGCTTGGTAAAGCCAAACAGTTCCTCGATCAGCGTCTGCAGATGCTTTGACTTGTCATACGCGATCTTCAGAAATTCCATCCGTTTCTCCGGATCCATATTAGGCTGTCTCAGGATCAGATCCAGATAGCCGATAATCGAAGTCAGCGGCGTGCGCAGATCATGCGCAACATTTGTAATCAGATCATTTTTCGTCTGCTCCGCATCCTTCTCCCGGCGCATCAACTCCCGAATTTCCTCCGTCAGATGATTGATCTGCAGCGCAATATCTGACAGCTCATCGTCGCCGATTACCGGAACATTCCGTTCAAAATCGCCCTCCGCAATCTCCTGCAGTGTCCCGGATATCTTCTGCAGATACCGAATGTCCCGATGGCGCAGAAGGCCGAATACCAGCGCATACACAGCAATGCCAATCAGCAGATACACGCCGAGCAGCACAAGCAGTCCGCCCCCCGTAAGGCCGGAAATGGTTTTCTCATTGTACCCGGCCAATGGAAGCAGCTGCTCAATCGCTGATGTATTCAGCACCAGAATTACCTCGGTCAGACAGGATGCGGCGAAGCTGATCAGCGTATGACTAAAAATACTTCCGCGGTGCCGCGGCGCCTTTTTACTGCTCAATCTTATAACCAACTCCCCAGACTGTCGTGATAATCTTATCCGCTCTCTGGTCATCCTTAATCTTTGTGCGCAGACGGCGGATATGTACCATTACTGTATTGTTCGCCTCATAAACGGTTTCATTCCAGACACGACGGAAAATCTCATCCGTACTGAATACCTTTCCCGGACTCTCCGCCAGCAGCCAGAGAATATCAAATTCCAGCGGCGTCAGACGGATTTCCTCGCCGTCTACCTTTACGACATGTGTGCTCTTATCGATTTCCAGACCGCGGACCGTAATCTTCTGTTTGTTCTCCTCTGGTTCCTTTACGCCGGAATTAAACTCTGTATACCGGCGCAGCTGGGACTTCACGCGCGCCGTCAGCTCCAGCGGATTGAACGGCTTGGTCACATAATCATCCGCGCCGCAGCCAAGTCCGAGAATCTTATCCAGATCCGTAGACTTCGCGCTCAGGAAGATAATCGGAATATGGCTGGTTTTCCGGATTTCGCGGCAAAGCTCGATTCCGTCCATTCCCGGCATCATAATATCCAGAATCGCAAGGCTGATATCCTGCTCGTCCATGATCTTCAGCGCGTCCTGACCATTATACGCCTTAAACACATGATAACCGTCGCTGACCAGATATATCTCCAGCAGGTCCGCAATTTCTTTTTCATCATCAGTAACTAAAATATTGATCGGTTTTGTCATTTTTTACTTCCCGGCTCCCTCCTGTGTGCTTTCCATCGGAATAAATACTCTCGATTCCCTGACGTCCGGCTCCGCGGTTTCCTGCGCAGCCGCTTCCTCACAGAACTGTCTCTGCGAATCAATCAGCTCCTTGCCTCTGCGATCAATGCGCTCATAGGTCCCGCTTCCGTCCATCTTCATCACTCTCGCCTTTACGGTATCCGCAAGCTCAACTTCGAGGATATGGCGTACCTGCGCTTTGATCTGCGGGTCCTCAACCGGGAACATGATTTCCACACGCTTATCCAGATTCCGCTGCATCCAGTCCGCGCTTCCCATGTAAATTTCCTCGTTTCCGCAGTTTCCGAACAGGAAAATACGGCTGTGCTCCAGGAAATTTCCGACAATGGAACGTACATGAATGTTTTCGCTGATTCCCGGTATGCCTGCCTTCAGGCAGCAGATCCCGCGCACGATCAGGTTAATCTTCACACCTGCCGCCGATGCCTGATACAGATGCGCAATAATCTCCGGATCGCAGAGCGAATTCATCTTCGCAATCAGGTATGCCTCATTTCCTTCCTGCGCAAGACTGGTTTCCCGGTCAATCAGGTCGAGGAAACGGTTGCGCAGCCACAGCGGGGCAACCGCCAGACGGTTCCAGGATTCCGGCTCGGAATATCCGGACAGCATGTTGAACACTGCGGTCGCGTCCTCGCCGATCGGACGGCTGCATGTCATCAGGCCGCAGTCCGTATACAGCTTTGCCGTTGCGTCATTATAGTTTCCGGTTCCCAGATGCACATAGCGCCGGATTCCGTCCTCTTCATCGCGCACAACCAGCGTGATCTTGCTGTGTGTCTTCAGTCCAAGCAGTCCATAAATAACATGGCAGCCGGCCTTTTCCAACATCTTTGCCCAGATGATGTTATGTTCCTCATCAAACCGCGCCTTCAGCTCTACCAGAACCGTTACCTGCTTTCCATTCTCCGCCGCCTTCGCTAATGCCGCGATAATCGGAGAATTTCCGCTGACACGGTACAGCGTCTGCTTGATGGCAAGCACACTCGGATCCACCGATGCCTGACGGACAAAATCCACCACCGGATCAAAGGTTTCATACGGATGATGCAGGAAAATATCGCCCTTTTTAATATTTTCAAAGATCGAAAGCTCCGGGTCAATCTGCGGAACCTTCTTCGGCGTATACTTTTTTTCCTTCAGATGTTCAAAACCGTCCAATCCGTACAGCTTCATCAAGAAGGTCAGATCCAACGGTCCGTTGATCCGGTACACATCCTCATCCGACACGTCCATTGCCTTTTTCAGATACTTCAGCAGGCGCTTATCCACACGGTCATCCACTTCCAGCTTGATAACCTCGCCCCACTGACGCATGCGCAGCTGCTTCTGAATCTCCTTTAACAAATCGGCTGCTTCTTCCTCATCAATCGTCAGATCCGCGTTCCGCTCAACCCGGTACGGATGCGCGCAGATCACATCGTAATTCAGGAACAGACGGCTGATATTCCGCTCGATCACTTCCTCCAGCAGAATCAGCTTCACACAGGTCTCGTCCGGAATCCGCACCAGACGGGGCATACCGCCCGGAACCTGAACGGTCGCAAATTCCAGTTCCTCTTCCTCACCCGCGCGTCTGCGTCCAAGAAGTCCTGTTCCATCCTTCTTACGGATCAGTGCCGCGATATTCAGTGTCTTATTGCGGATCAGCGGAAACGGACGGGACGAATCAACCGCCATCGGCGTCAGCACCGGATAAATCGACTCCATAAAGTACCGGTCCACAAATGCCGCGTCTTTTTCATTCAGCATCTCATGGGAGGTAATCAGATACACCCCCTCCTGCTCCAGCTGCGGAAGCAGGCCCCGGTTGTAGGTGCTGTACTGCTGGCTGACAAAGCTGTGAAGCTCTGTGCTGATCGCGGTCAGCTGCTGCTCTGCCGTCATTCCTGCAATATCCTTTTTTTCATAACCCGCGTGTACCATATCCTTCAGCGACGCCACACGTACCATAAAAAACTCATCCAGGTTGGAAGCGGTAATGCTCAAAAACTTCATGCGCTCAAACAGCGGCAGGCTTTTGTCGCGCGCTTCCTCCAGCACACGGCTGTTGAACATAATCCAGCTCAATTCCCGGTTGGTATAATATTCACAATTTTCAAATTTCTTATCCATAACTGCCTCTCTTTTCCAGTGTGCCGTTCTCTGCCGGCTACTTCCGGCTGCATCGCGCGGCGGTTTACTTCCGTTTCTGTCGAATCTGCAGGCGGATTCCGTACACTTCCTCAAAGAAACGCGACTTTGCCTCCAGAATCGAACGCTCCAGCATAAGATCCCCGTCATAGTTCGTGGTAATCGTCAGCGTGGAATCCTTCAGCGACAGCTTCATCTCCTCGAACTTCTGCTTATGGCTGCGGTCTAACGCGTTGCCGACCCGCAGGATTGCCGCCAGCTTCATCACAACCAGATACTGATCCATCGACAGCTTTCCGTCAAACTCATCGTACGACGGAAACTCCAGCGTGTTGTAACGGACCACATTCGCCACCATCTCCCGCTCCGCATGGGACAGGCCGAGAATTTCCGTTGACATAATAATATGATACGAACAGTCGCCCGGCGAACTCATGCTGATAAATTTGCCGCAGTCATGCAGAATCGCCGAAATCTGCAGCAGCAGACGCTCCCTTGCTCCCAGTCCATGATATTTGCGGATCACGTCAAAAATCCTGCAGACCGCCTGCTCTGTCATCTGCGCATGCTTCTTGTTGCCCATATAGCGGCGGCAGATATTGAGCGAGGACGCCAGAATATCTTCATTAAAATCATGCTTCGGCGTAATCAGCTTCTTGCGCTCTGCCGCATCCTGCATGATTCCGTCGCACAGATCGGACTTCGGAATGCAGACGGTATCCGCGCCGGAAGCCTCCAGCAGCGCCTGATACAGCAGGGCAATGCTCGGAATCATTGATGCGTACTCTGCCGGAATCTCCAGCATACGGCCAATCTCTCCCTCGTTCTTTCCGATTACCATGCGGTAAAAACGGCCGAAATCTTCAACCGTCGGCGTTCCTTTTGCTTCCTTCTCCAGACAGTTCCGCAGCAGCGATACCAGGTGGTCTCCTACGATAATGACATTTTTGATTTCCCGTTCCTTCAGGAACATCTTTTCAAAGGTCTGGATATCGTTGTCAATCAACTCCTTGAGCATGGTTTCCATCGTTGAGACATTCTCGTGCGGTCCCGTATACATTTCATCCAGACGGCTTGCGCCGAGTGAAATATTCTGTGTTGTCATCAGCGTCATCTTCTCAAAAATAGACACCTGAAGGCTTCCGGAGCCGATATCGACAAACAGCGTTCCTTTTTCCAGCAGACGGTACACACTGTTTTGTGACGCCGCTCCCTTCAGTCTTAAGAAACGCTGCTCGGAATTGCTCAGCGCCGCAACTTCAAACCCGGTACGCACGCGGATCTGGTCCAGAACCATCGAGCAATTCTTTGCCTCACGGACTGCGCTTGTCGCAACCGCGCGCACCGTTGAAACCCGGTATTCCTTCAGAATCCCGGCAAACGCGGTCAGCACCTCGCAGATCCGGTCCAGCACATCTGCGCTGATTTTTCCGTCTCCATAGGTGTCTCTTCCGATCGGAATGCTTCTGCTGACGGTATCCACAATCGTGATTCCGTTTTTCGGAGATACTTCGTATACTTTAAGCAGGATTTCCTGCGCGGCCACCTCAATGACCCCATGCCGAGCCACTGCCATTCGTTATTCCTCCTTTTCCTCCTGCCGTCCCTTCAGCCATACAATGAACTGCTGCGCACAGCGTCCGGAGCGGCCTCCGTGATTCAGCTCCCAGCGGTTTGCCTCCAGAAGCAGCTGCTCTTCGTCCATTACAATTCCTTCGCGCTTTGCCAGTGCCTTTACGATTTCCTCGTACTCGAACTTATCCGGCGCTCCGTAATAAATCGTCACGCCGAACCGCGCAACCAGGGACAGCTTTTCCTGTACAGTATCCGAGCTGTGGAGCTCTTTATTATAGTCCTTTGTGTCATCAAAGCTTTCCTTGACCAGATGTCTGCGATTGCTGGTCGCGTAGATCAGCACATTGTCCGGCTTGTTCTCCAGGCCGCCCTCAATGACCGCTTTCAGGTACTTGTACTCCGTTTCAAACTCTTCAAAGGACAGGTCATCCATGTAAATAATAAACTTATAGTTGCGGTTCTTGATCTGCGCAATGATTTTCGGCAGATCACAGAACTGATGCTTGTATACTTCGATCAGGCGCAGGCCCTGCGGATAGAAGTCATTCATAATCGCCTTGATGCTGGACGATTTACCGGTTCCGGCATCTCCGAACAGAAGGACATTGTTTGCCTTCTTTCCTTCCACAAAGCAGCGGGTGTTGTCAATCAGCTTCTGCTTCTGGCTTGCGTACCCCACCAGCTGATCCAGATGCACATGCTCTGTGCAGGTGATCGGCTGAATCTGCGGCTCATCCTTCTCATCCCGAACAATACGGAACGCCTTGTGCAGTCCTAGCTTTCCAACGCCGAACTCACGGTAAAACGCGGTCAGCGCGTCAAAGAATCCGTTTTCATCTGCTGCCTGTCCAAGCTCATCGGCAAGCAGACAGATCCGGTCACGTACTCTTGTATTAAATACATGACCGTCCTTATTCGCGTTTTCATAATTGGTCAAAAGCGGCGCAAGCTGCAGCTCAAAGCAGCTGTCCGGAATGCTCCAGTCAAACTGAAACAGGCGCTGCAGACGAGCCAGGTCCTGATGCACCAGAAGGCTGATGCTTCCGTCCGGCTTCCCGTGCTTCTCGCAGGCGCGTGAAAATACATTTTCAGAATTTGCCATAAGCAGCGCCAGACAGCAGTGCCACAGGTTGCCGTGCAGCCCATACTGCTCCGCCAGCTCAATCAGACGGCTGACGCAGGAAAGATATGTCTCTCTCTGCCCCTCGTCCAGAAACAGCTCCCGGCATCCCGGATTGTCCTGCGCCTCCCGGCAGGTCTGTTCCAGCTCCATCATATCTTCAATCAAATGTCCTTCATTCATGTCACGGTAAATCAGCATATGTTCCATATTTCTAATATTTCCTCTATTTTTCTTTTCCTTTGCAGTTCCCCGGATCTGATTTTCCTGTTCAGACCGGTTCTGCTCCGGCCAATGTTGCTTTGGCAATTACTGTTTGTTTTTCATTCTGATCAGTAATTTCCAAGTATCTTTAAGTTCTGTGCCTCTTCCCGGATTCCGAGCAGTGCGTTTTCTACTGCCGGATCACTCAGATTTCCCTCAAAATCCACGAAAAAGCGATATTCAAACGGCCGGTCCGGAAGCGGTCGCGACTCAATTTTGGTCATATTCAGGTTGTTGTAAATCATATGAGACAGCATATTATACAAGGAACCGCTCTCATGCTGGATTTCAAAGCAGATGCTGACCTTTTTTGCATCAGCGCGGTACTGCTTCTTCGCCGTCACAACAATAAAACGGGTCGTATTGGTCGTGCTGTTGCTGATGTGCTCGTTCAGCACCTCCAGACCGTACAGCTTTGCCGCTAACGCGCTGGCAATTGCCGCGCAGGTCGGATCCTTCTCGGATACTACCTTCTGCGCCGCCATTGCCGTATTCGCCTGGCCGATCTGCTGCCACTGCGGATGCGCGTTCAGAAAACCCGCGCACTGCATCAGTCCCTGCGGATGTGAATACACTGTGCGGATTTTTTCCGGATCCGCGCCCGGCAGACCAAGCAGACAATGGCTGACCGGCAGATAAACCTCGCCGACAATCGTGGTATCGTACCTCATTAGAAGATCATACACGTCGCCGACCTGGCCCGCGCTAGAATTTTCAATTGGAAGCACCGCGTAATCCGCCTCGCCCTCCGCGGCTGCCTTCATCGCCGCCTCAAAGTTCGGCACATGAAAGTTCTTCACATCAGCCCCGAAGTACTGCAGCATCGCCGCGTGGCTGTACGCGCCGGGAACACCCTGATAAACAGCAGTCACGTCATCGCGCCGGATTTCCTCCACCGGTTCAAATGGAACCTTTTCCGTAATGCCGCGGTCCGACATAATCTGATACTGCAGTTTGCGGCTGATCGCCATAATCTGCGTAAACATCTCGGTAATCCCGTGCTTTTCAAATTCAGTCTGTGCCATCGCGCCGAGCGTTTCCAGCTTCTGGCGCTCCCTTTCCTTGTCCAGCACCTTTTTCCCTGTATCAATCTTAAATTCCGCCACCTCGCGGCATACATCCATCCGCTGACGGAACAGCGTTACCAGCATCCGATCAATCTGATCAATCCGTCCTCTGACTTCACTTAAATCCAGCATATCTGCCCTTCCTTCTTCTGTCTCAGTATTTCTGTCATTTTGGCTTATTCCTGCCCGTGCAGATTTTCCAGCATCTGCCGTACCGTCAGATGGCTGACCGGATGACGCAGCCACGGCGCGATCTGTGCCAACGGCTGCAGGACAAATTCGCGCTTTTCAATTTCCGGATGCGGAACAATCAGACGCTCTGTTCCGATGATCTCCTGATCGTAAAACAGCAGATCCAGATCCAGCGTTCTCGGTCCCCAGTGAATGATGCGCTCCCGCTTTGCTTCCTGCTCCAGTCCCTGCAGCACATCCAGCAGCTCATGCGCGGAAAGCGTCGTGCGAAGCTTCGCACAGCCGTTCAGAAAGACCGGCTGGTCTGTCACTCCATACGGTTCTGTCTCAATCCAGTCCGCAATCGTTTCAACACGAATCTGCGGATGCTTCCGGAGTCCTTCGACTGCATGCTCTGTATATGCCTTTCTGTCTCCAAGGTTGGAGCCAATCCCGATATACGCGGTATGCCATGCGCGGGCAATCGTCACGCCGACCGTCTCAAGCGGCAGTCCGACCGGCGCCCACGGCTTGTCCACCGTAACCGTCACCTGCTGCAGCAGCGGCTCCGTCAGCAAAAGCTGCTCCGCGATTACCGCCGCAACCCGCTCTAACAGCTGATAATTCTTTTCCTGTACAATCCGCGTCACCTTTCTGGCAATTGCTCCATAGTTCATCGTCTGCGTCAGGTCATCGCTTTTTCCGGCTGCCGATGTGTCCACGCCAAGCTTCAGCGAGACCACAAATTTCTGTCCCAGACGCTGCTCTTCTTCGTAAACGCCGTGATGCGCAAATATTTCCAGGTTTCTGATTTCTATCGTATCCAATGGCAATTTGCCCCTTTCTTTCCGGTTATGATTTGACCGCGGTTTCAGTGATACTTTCCCCTGTTCCAGCGGTTCCAACTCTGTTTCACGCTCCGCTCCTTCGGCTTTCAGCTGTTCCGGATTGCTTCTGTCATGCGGATTGCCCGCGCATTCGCCTGTACATTGTGCACCCGTACAAACATGCAGCCCTTTTCGACTGCCATTACCGTTGTCACCAGCGTTCCCTCTTCCCGCTGATCGGACGGAAGGTTCAGTGTCAGGCCGATCATCGACTTCCGGCTTGTTCCAAGCAGGATCGGGCAGCCGAGCGTATGAAGCACTTCTAAATGATTCATCAGAATCAGATTCTGCTCCAGGCTCTTCGCGAATCCGATGCCAGGATCCAGAATCACCCGGCTCCGATCAATTCCTGCCTGATCCGCAAGCGTCAGTGATTCCTGCAGATCTGTCAGTACGTCCGGAATGTAATCGTTATAAACCGCTTCCTTCCGGTTGTGCATCAGGCAGCATGCTGCTCCGGTTTCCGCAATCAGCGCTGCCATCTCCGAGTCTGCCTTCAGCCCCCAGATATCGTTTATCAGATCCGCGCCTGCCACAATTGCCGCCCGCGCAACCGGCGCTTTGTAGGTATCAATAGAAATTGGAATCTCAATTCTGGCCTTAACTGCCTCGATCACCGGCACAACCCGCTCAATTTCCTCTTCGCAGCTGATTTTTGTATATCCAGGCCGGGTCGATTCCCCGCCGATATCCAGAATATCCGCTCCCTGTTCCTTCATTTCCTGCGCGTGCTTCAGCGCCGCGTCCAGCGTGTTCCACCGCCCGCCATCCGAAAACGAATCCGGCGTTACGTTTAAAATTCCCATTACGTAGGTTTTTCCATGATTTTCAAATTCCCGGTTTCCGATTCTCATCCTGTCTGTCTTTCCTTTCTGTTCTGCCCTGACTCCGTTTACTTCCCTGTTTTTTCGCCGTCCCGCTCACACCGTTATTGTTTATATTCTGCGCAGATACAACGAATTTTTCCGAGGAGTCAAGCGGATATTCGCAATGAAGCAGGGGACTTCCTTGATTTGTTAATTCTGTCCGATCATCATCAGAACCCGGTTGATCATTGTTTCGTTTTCATCGATGCTTCCGCGCGCAGTATATGTCATCGTCCTGCTTCCCGGCTTCTGCACACCGCGCATGGTCATGCACATATGCTCCGCCTCAATGACAACCATCACTCCCGCAGGCTTTAAATGCTCCATAATCGCATCCGCAATCTGCGCTGTCAGCTGTTCCTGAATCTGCGGGCGTCTTGCGAATACCTCAACCGTCCGCGCAAGCTTGGAAAGTCCGACAACCCGTCCGTCCGGAATATACGCAATATGCGCTTTCCCGTAAAACGGAAGCAGATGATGCTCACAGGTGGAAAACAGGTCGATATCCTTTACCAGTACCAGGTCATTATTCTGCGCTTCAAACGTCCGGGACAGATGAACGCCTGCATCCTGCTCCAGTCCTCCGTAAATCTCCCGGCACATCCGCGCGACACGATCCGGCGTACCTTTCAGTCCCTCCCGATCCGGGTCCTCGCCAATTCCTTCCAGGAATAAACGAACCGCCTGCTCTATCTTCTCTGTATCCATGTGTTTCTACCCTTCTTTTTTCTTAATTGCCCCCGAATTTCTTATATACCTGCTTTTGCGGCTGATTTTCCACCGGAGATCCCTAATTTTCATCAAAGGACGCGCCGCTAGAAACGCTATATGAGTGCCGCGCGCACGTCCTTTAAAAAGGACAGCGATCCGCAGACAACTATAATTCCGTCTGTTTCCGCATCCAGAACTGCTTTTTCCAATGCTTCCCGCACAGAATCCGCCGCGCAGACTGATATCCGCGGAAATTCCTCCCTGATTGCATCTGCCAGCTGCTCTGCCGGAAGCGCTCTGGGCGAATCAGATGCAATCGCAATTGCGTTTGATACGCCCGGCAACAGTGTACGGATCACGGTCCGGTAATCCTTGTCTGCCAGCACTCCCATCACAAAGACGCGCCTCTCCTTCGGGAAGCAGTGATCCAGACTTTCTCTCAGTGCCTTCGCCCCTCCCGGATTGTGCGCGCCATCCAGAACCAGCCGCACCGCCGCGCTGCCATCCATCAGCTTTGCTTCCGGTATTACCTCAAAGCGCCCCGGCCAGTACATCTGCTCCACACCGTCCCGGACTGCCTGATCCGGAATGCGGTATCCCTGCTTTCGCAGTACGTCAACAGTCTCCAGCACAACTGCCAGGTTCCGCAGCTGCCACAATGCCCGCTGACCAACGCGCAGATGCTGCCATTCCCGATATGAAACGGTCATTCCCGTCTCATCCTCTTCTTCCTCACGCATCTGTTCCGGATCTGCCCAGACAAGCGGAAGCTCCAGTTCCTTTGCTCTTTTGGCAAGTACAGCTGCTGCTTCCTCCGCCTGCTGATCCGATACTGCCGGAACCTTCGGAAGCATAATCCCTGCCTTATGACCGGCGATTTCCGTCAATGTATTTCCAAGCACCCGCCGATGGTCAATACTGATCGACGTCAGCACACTGCAGACAACGCTTGTCACCACATTGGTTGCGTCCAGATCGCCGCCAAGCAGCGTCTCCAGCACAACCGGCTCGCAGTGATTCTGCGCGAACCACAGAAATGCCAGCGCGGTTTCCTGCTCAAATTCGGTCGGATGCAAACCGGTTTCCCGCTCGGTTTCTTCTGCCGCTGCCGCTATTTTTTCCATGCATGCGGCAAATGCGTCTTTGCTGATCTGCATCCCGTCAATCCGATACGGCTCGCAGAAATCAAAAACAGCCGGTGACGTATACGCCCCGGTATGATATCCGGCACAGATCAGAATCCGTTCCAGAAACGCTGACACGGATCCCTTTCCATTTGTCCCGGCAATATGAATAAAATGGAGCTGGTTCTGCGGATTGCCGAGCCGATCCAACAGCGCGCGCATCGCATCCAGTCCCAGCACCATTCCTCTTTTTTTCGCGACCTGTTCCAGCCAGGCCCTCGCCTGCGCATAATCCATAACTCTCCCCTGCCCGGCCCGGCGGATGCGGTACGCTGTGCCCCACCCACCGTCAAAAACCTGCGGCTTTTGTACCACCGGACTTTCTGTTCAGATTTACTTTAGTATAGTACATTCCGCGAAATCAGTAAAGTAAAAAAAGCGCAAAATCCGGTTTTATCAGGCAGACACGGTGTGATTTGTACTCTGCTCAGACAGCAGCAAATTTTTTATTCCAGATCGCAGTCCGCGTACTCCGCCGCATGTGCGGTCTCTTCCGGACAATGATACGGTCCGGACAACGCCCGGCTTCTTTTTCCGAAATCTGTTCTTGCCAGTGTCTGTGCCGTTTCTTCCCCGCATCCGGGTGCAAGCACAAATACCTGGCGGTACATATGGGGGTGCAGTTCATATTCCGGTTCCGGCTCCGGCCCACAGGAACGGCTTCCAAGCGCGCGCATCGCATAATCCAGATACAGATAATTCCAGTCATCAGAACGGATCAGCCCATTTCTGTGTTCCGCCTCTGTCAGTGCGTTCAAGCTAAAATCATGGCAGGAAAACGCAAACGGAGAAATCGACGCTGCTGTCAGGCCGTTTCCATCCCCATCCGACAGGCAGACCCATCTGGTATCCTCATGGTTTCCGGTCTCCTGCGGCATGTCATACTGAAAATTCATTTCTTCCACGTGCGCAGAGTATCTTCCGACCGGCGCAGAACGCTTGAAATCCCGGTAGCTGTGTCCTGGTCCTCTTCCACACCAGGAAACGTTCCGGAATTTTTTATCCAGCCGGAATACCATACCAATCCGCGGAATCACATCGGTCATCCGGCCGTATGGAGTTCCTGTAATATCAAACAGAATCACACCGTCCGCAAACAGCTCATACACCATCTTCATCCGATAGCCGACATATTTTGACTGCGGGCAGCACATGCCCTCCGCTTCCACAACAACCCGATCCTTCTTCTGTTCTGTCTTCAGTGACCGGCAGGTAAAGGAAAAATGATTCAGGAAAATATGATTCCACTCAGAAATATGCCGGCGGCGGAACCTGGCAATTCCGTCATTGTCCGTAGGCGCCCGGTAAAAGCAGCATTCTGCGCGTTCTGACAGAATCACTGCTCCATCCCAGGCATAAAAGCACAGCATTCCATCTTCAAACCGCACTTCCAGATGTTCGTTTTTTATCGAAATAATCCCCCGCTCCATGCTTACCTCCGCCTTCATCGGCGCAGCCGCATACTCCACCGCTGCTTTGCATTCCGGAAGCCGGAACTGCCAGAAACCAAGCTGCTGATTCGTTTCTCCATAAAACGCCAGATTCAGATCATATACTGCGCCCGGAACCGGATTTGTCACCTTCGGCTCTAATTTCAGACTGCTCCATTCGTGAGGCTTCGGCATTCTTATATCCAGCCGTCCTGCCTGCACCGGCTTTCCATCCTCACAAATTTCATACTCGCAGTACGCGTTTTGAGGCTGAATAAAATCGAAGGAATTGTAAATCTGCACAGTCCCGTTTTTAAATCCTGCATATACCGGCGCATATACCTGCGACGCTTCTTTCCACGCCGGTTTCGGCGTTCCATCCGAAAGCAAAAGACCGTCCAGACTGAAGTTGGCCCAGTGGCAGATATCGCCGAAGTCTCCGCCGTACTGATAAAATTCGCGTCCTGCTTCATCTCTGGCATGAAACCCGTGATTTTTAAATTCCCAGATAAATCCTCCCGCCATCTGCTCATGCGCATACACATACTCCCAGTAACCCTGCAGATATCCCGGACTGTTTCCCATGCTGTGCGCATACTCTGCCATAATAACCGGATAGCCTTCCGGCTTCTGTTCCTCGATCTGTGCCCTCGACCAGTATCCAGTCTTTCGGAAGTGGATAAATTCCGGGTGAAACGGATCATCCTGTACCTGCATCACCTCTCTGGACGGATCAAAGATTCGGATGTATTCCGCACAGCGCACCAGATTTTCTCCGCGTCCGCATTCATTTCCAATCGACCATAAAAAAACACACGGCTCATTTTTCTGCCCCTCACACATCCGCACAACACGATCCAGATACGCGGGAAACCATTCTGGTTTTTTCGACAGATATCCCTGATCCCCGGTCACCTCGCATCCATGCGTTTCAATATCCGCTTCATCCATCACATAAATACCAAACAGCGACGCATACTCATAAAATGCCGGATTGTTGGTATAATGAGAGCAGCGAACGGCATTGAAATTGCTGTTTTTTATCAAGCGAACTTCTTCTTCAATCTGCTTCACGGTAATTGCTCTGCCGTTCCTGCAGTTGTATTCATGCCGGTTGACTCCTTTGATATAAATCGGTGTATCATTTACCAGAAACCGGTTGCCGCGAACCGATGACCAGAGGATTCCCGTTTTTTTACTGTGAACTTCTGCCGTCTTTCCATGATGAATCAGCTGAAGTGTAAACTCATACAGATTCGGTTCTTCCGCATTCCAGTATTTCGGATTTTTCAGATCAAAACGTACTCTGACCTTTTGCTGTACCGGAACAACCTGCCTCTGCCCGTCTATCTCGATTTCTGCCTGCCATCCCTGGAACAGAGGCTCTTGCGCATTGCCGGACTGTACGTTCATTCCAATGCCATCTTTCCCCGAACTGCTCTGCAGCCGCGTCACATCTCCATCCCAAAACGTGATTTCCGCATCAAACCCGTTCCGGTCGGAACGCAGCCGGTAATCGTACACGCTGACCGCACCAAGATGAAGCAGATACACATCCCGGAAAATTCCGCTTGCCAGAAGCATATCCTGGTTTTCCAGATACGTTGCGTCTGAATAGGTATATACCTTTACCGCCAGAAGATTCTTTCCCTCCCGGATAACTCCGCTGAGGTCAAATTCTGCCGGAATCCGGCTACCCTTGGAAAATCCAATCAGCGTCCCGTTCAGCCAGACGAAGAAACAATTATCCACGCCGCCGAAATGCAAAATCGTATGTTCCGACGGCTTTGCGTAAAATTCCTTCCGGTAATATCCGACCGGATTTTTCTTCCGCACAAACGGCGGATCAAATGGAATCGGATAACAGATATTCGGATATTCGCAATGGCCGTATCCGCGGTACTGCCACATTGACGGCACATCGATCGTATCAAATATCCGGCTGTCAAAATTCTCCTGTTCAAATCCGCTGATCCGGTCCTCTTCGCAATAACAGAACTGCCAGAGCCCGTTCAGCGACTGCAAAAGCTCTGATTCCTCTTTATTCCGGTAATAGACACCTTCATGCAGCGCCGGAATCAGGTTTGATCTGGCTGGCAGCCTGTTAATCTCCAGGCATGATTCATTTTCAATGCAGGACTCCCAGAAGTCCTGCGATGAAATTCCGTTTTTCGTCTGACTGTCAAATGTAATTTTCATAATTCCTCCTGCTCTTTTTCTGTCCGCGCATCGTGTGAACCATAAAATCCACTTCTATTTATGCGGAACATGCGTAATAATGATCTCTTGTTAAGTTCACAGCAGGAATTTTCTGAACTGAAAATTCCGTAAGATAGCGTAACGGTAGTGGGCTTTTGCTGATTCTGTATGCGAAGCATCGGCAAAATCCATTACTGTCTGAACGCAGCGTGAACAGTAACGATGTCTTTACTATAGCCCAGAAAGAACCGCTTTGGAATTGCATATCCGCACCGTTTTATGGTATAATCGAAGGGATTTTTTATCGGAGGATTTTTGTCTATGCCAGATCTGATTCTTACAACCGGCCAGATTGAGGCCTGCCGCCCGGACAAGCCCGTTATCCGTTATGTGTTTTCTCATACTGCAATTCATTACATCCTTTCCGGAGGCGGATGGTTCAATGGGCAAAAGCTTCACGCCGGGCAGGGATTTCTCTGTCTGAAGGACCACGCTGCCTGCTACTATCCTGACCCGGATGATCCATGGGAATATCTCTGGATCCGTTTAGAAGGCTCCCGGATGCACGAAATTTTAAATAATCTCGGTCTTCTTTCGGAACCGAGAATTTTCTCCTTCCAGCGAGATGAACGGATTCTTTCTGTCTGCCGCCTGTACCTCTCAAAATCCTTTCCCCTGATGCAGAATGAGCTGTTAAGCGAAGGACTTGCCCGCCTGATCCTGTCCGTTCATCAGCCGTCAGTCTCCGCTTCCTGCAAATCGGTTCCAAAACTTCACGCGGAGCGTGCTGCCGCCTATATCCGCGCCAATTATCACAGAAAACTCCATATTGATACGCTTGCGGATGAAATGCATCTGAGCCGCGCATACCTGCGCAATGTTTTTTCAGAAGAAATGCAGATGTCTCCGCAGGAATATCTGATTCGCCAACGAATCACCCGCGCACAGGAATTGCTTCGATCCGGTTCCTACTCAATTTCTGAAATTGCAGCCTCCGTCAGTTATGATGATGTCCTTCAGTTCAGCCGGATCTTCAAAAAATATACCGGGCTCTCGCCTTCCGCATATCGGAAGCAGGCACATCTTTCCGTTTCTTCCGACAGAAAAGCTCCGGTTTTCTGATCTGCGATTCGTCCCATGCCGAAAAGCAAATCTTCCAATCGGAGCTATTTCTGTGCCATTATCGTTTTTTCCGGGAAACTAATCCGGCAATCCCTGCGCCGCCAAGCAGCACCACACCTGCTGATATCAGAAGCATTCCGTCCCGGAAGCTTCTGTCTTCAATTCCAAGAATCTGCGCAACGGACGTGTGTCCCTTCGTTTCTTTCTCCG
>CAJMMH010000007.1 GCA_905214365.1 uncultured bacterium | reverse complement strand
CTGAGCCGGTATACTTCGTCCCGGCTATGGGAAACATACAACACCGGGCGGCGAAGCTTCGCGAACAGATCTCTCATCTCCTGCTCTAATTCCCACTTCAGATAGCTGTCGAGCGCCGCAAACGGTTCGTCCAGAAGAATCAGTTCCGGCTCTGCCGCAAGCAGCCTTGCCATCGCTGTCCGCTGCTTCTGCCCTCCGGACAGCTGAGACGGAAGATGCTTTTCCAGTCCTTTCAGGCGGAATCTCCCGATCAGATCCGCAATTTTTCCCGCATCCGCGCGCCGGCCCATTCCGGCCCGGATATTCTGCTCTACCGTCATATTGGGGAACAGCGCGTAATCCTGAAACAGGTATCCTGCGCGCCGCTTCTGAGGCGGCAGGCTGATCCGCTTCTTTGAGTCAAACAGAACTCTCCCGTTCAGAACAATCCGCCCTTCATCCGGATCTTCAATTCCGGCAATGCACTTTAATGTCATGCTTTTTCCGCAGCCGGACGCGCCGAGAATCGCCAGCACATCATCCGCCGTTTCCAGACGGACATCCAGCTGAAACGCGCCAAGCCGTTTCCGAAATACAGCCGACAGTCCCGTCTGTGTCTCCTGGTTTCCGTTCCTTACCATCGTTTCTGCCGTTCCTTTCTCCCCGCCGTAATCAGATTCATCACAACCACAATTACAAACGCGATCACAAGTATCACCGCAGCCCAGAAGCCTGCCGTTTCATAATCACCATCCTGAATGACCATGGCGATCCGCTGCGAAATGGTTCCGGTCTTTCCCGGAATATTTCCAGCAAGCATTGCCGTCGCGCCGTATTCACCAAGCGCTCTCGCAAATGTCAGAATTGTTCCGGACGCCACACCCGGTCCCGCCGCCGGCATTACAACTTTCCAGAAAATCACCGGCTCCGGCATTCCAAGTGTCCGGGCCGCATAAATCAGGTTCATATCAACCTGATCAAAGGCAGCCCGCGCGTTCCGGTACATCAGAGGAAATGAAATCACGGTCGCAGCCAAAATGCATCCCAGCCAGGTCTGCACAACTTTAATGCCCAGGCCATTGTACAGTGCCGCTCCAAACGGCCTTCTCAGGCTAAAAATCAGCAGCAGAAAGAATCCGGCAACCGTCGGAAGTACCATCGGCAGGGTCAGGAATCCGTCCGCAGCCGCCCGCAGCCCCGGCCCTGCTTTCATAATACGTCTTGCCGCGTACAGACCAGCGAAAAAGGAAATTACAGTCGCTGCAATGCCGGTTTTCAGCGAAATCCATAACGGGCTCCAGTCCAGCGAACCAAACAGTCCGATCAGCTCTTCCATGTTTTTCTCCTTCGGTTTGTTTTATGTACCATAAAATATCCTCTGCGTCATTGCTTCGCGCTCCTCGCACTTGAAACGCGGGAATGCTTCTTTCCTTTGCAAAACAGCTGCAAAGACAGGCGTATAAAAATTCTGTACGTTATTCTGCCGCAAGATCTGTATCAAAATAATACTTCTGGAATACTTCCTTTGCCTCGTCCGATACCAACCACGCGGTAAATTCCTTTGCGGCTGCCTTTTCCGCGTCATCCGCTTCTTTGTTCTTTACCTGGGCTGCAGGATAAATGACATCTCCAGTCAAATCGTATGGAACATATTCCAGAATTTCCAGCTTGTCCTCTAATCCGTATGTATCGGAATAATATACGGTTCCTACTTCGTTTGATCCTTCGGAAACCGCTGCCGCTACAGCGCCGACGTTTGCGCACTCGTTGATTTCCACGCCGCCGAGCGCCTTGGAGATTTCGGCGGTTGTAATCTTTGATACGTCATCAGCCTTGTCTAACATACCGGCATTGACCATTGCTTCTCTGGTATATTTTCCAACCGGAACCGAACCGTCCGCAAGCGCAATACTTGACGCGTCCTTCAGTGTCTCCAAACCGGTTACCTTTGTCTTGCTTCCCTTCCACGTTACGACGCAAACCTGATTGTTGACGATATCCTGTCTGGTTCCATCCTCAAGCAGTCCGTCACTTTCAAGCTGATTCATCTGCTTTGACGCAGCAGAAAAGAATACATCACACGCTGCGCCTTCCCTGATCTGCGTCATCAGTGTTCCGGAGCTGTCATAGCTTCCGACAAAGGAAATGCCCTCATGCTCCTTGGAATACAGCGTAAAAAGTTCCTCCATTACCTGGTTCAGGCTCTTGGCTGCAAACACGGTCACGGTTGTCTCCGCTGTCTGCTTAGTTTCCTGATTTGCCTTCTTTATTCCGCATCCGGAAACTGCCAGAACAACTGCCAGCAGACCTGCCGCTGCCGCGCGATACATCCATTTTTTCATTTGTTTTTTCTTCTTTTTTCTGCGCGCACCTGAATTAGCTGCGCCGCAATACTGACTGCAATTTCCGCCGGGGTCTCGCTTCCGATCGGCAAACCGATCGGCGCGGTTACCCGATCAAGCTGCTCCGCGGAATACCCTTCTGCCTCCAGCTTCTCTCTGACATACCGGCACTTTTTCCGGCTTCCTACCACGCCGATATAACAGGCATCGGTAGACAGCGCAAAGCGTTCCGCCTCCGTGTCGCAGAGGTGTCCCCGTGTAACAACGACCAGATAATCGCCCGGGCGCACCTGCACTACACCGTCCAACGCGGAAAAATCGACCAGATGCCGCTCCTTTGCCTCCGGGAACAGCTCTTTTGAGACAAATTCCTCGCGGTCATCAAGCACCGCGCACCAAAAACCAAGGTGCGTCAACAGCGGAACCAGCTCCTGCGCCAGATGCCCGCCGCCGAAGACATATACGCGGCCGTCACCATGAAAGCGCTCCGCATAATATCCCTGTTTCCGATCAAGATACCGGTCAGCCCCACGCGCATCCGGAAACTCATCCAGGACAAGGGGGACGCCGTCCGCTAATGGAAGCAGCAGCCAGTACGGCTTTCCGCTCTTTGCGGTTTTGACTGCCTCATCAATCCATGCGATGATCTCTCTGTGATCCGGGTCCACGCAGAAAAATAAAATTTCCACATTTCCTCCGCATACCATACCGAGATCCGTGCCTTCTCCGGCTCCTAACCGGTACTCCCGGCAGTCGTTTCTGCGTGAGGCAGCCAATTGCTTTGCCGCCTCAATCGCGCGGTACTCAACCATGCCGCCGCCGACCGTTCCGTACCTGCGTCCGGACGCATCCACTGCCATCCACGCGCCGGTTTTTCCTGGAACTGAGCCGCTCCGGTCAATCACAACCGCTAATTCCGTCGGCTGTCCGTTCTTTATCTGCTCTGCCAACAGCCGGTACAGCGTTTCCATTGCGTTCGCTTCCTCCGTCAGCATTCTGATTTCTCCCTTCCTTCGTCCGGTCTGTCGACTCCCAGGCAGCCGGTTTCATCTGCGTTTTCGCTATCCTGACAGTCAGTTTCACCCGTTTTTTCACTGCTCTGACCGCAATTTTTGTCTGACGCTCCGCATGCCTGAACCCGGATTTCGGTTCCCGGCTTCACCAGTCCGCCTTTTTTTACCACTGCAAAGACGCCTTCCCTCGGCATGATGCAGTCGCCAACCTGCGCGTAAATTGCACACCGGCTGTGGCACTCTTTTCCAATCTGCGTCAGTTCCAGCTCTGCATCTCCGCAGGTCAGCACCGTTCCAACCGGCAGCGCACTCAGGTCAAACCCTTCCACAACCAGATTTTCGCCAAACGCGCCGAACGCTACGTCCGCCCCACGCTTCCGGAACGCTTCAATCTGTTCCAGTGCCAGCAGGCTGACCTGCCGATGCCAGTTTCCGGCATGCGCGTCTGACTCCAGTCCCCAGTCTTCTATCAGGCGGCACTCAGGCACTTCTTCCTTGGCCGTTCCGCGCTGCTTACTGATGCAGACCGCACGGACAATTCCTCTGATTTCCTTATTCATAATTAAAGTCCTTTCGGTTATTATAGCAAAAAACCACGCTTCATCCGCCGATTCCGGACATATCGCGGCGTTCGGTAATCTCCTGCGGCCTTGAAAAACAATGTGCGCGCGGCTTCTTCCATACGGTCTCACGGATTGCTGCTTCCAATGTCTCGCCCGGATCAGGAAGTCTCAGGATCCGCCGCAAATCCGTTCCGGTATCGTAGCACAGACATGGTTTCAGAAATCCTTCGCTGGTCAGACGCACCCGGCTGCAGCCGCCGCAGAATTCGTGACTGACCGCGCTGATAAATCCAACCGGTTCCTTCTTCTTCGCGAATCCATAGTAAACGGCCGGACCGCTGCCCTGCCCCGGAATCTGAGAAAGCTGCTCTGAATTCCCATATATTCCGGTCAGCTGCGCTAACAATTCATCATTTGACCGATGCGGACCAGCCGGATATGTTTTCCCGATGCCAATCGGCATCAGCTCAATGACGCGCAGAAGCAGTCCCTGCTCTTCACACCAGGAAACAAGCGGGAGCAGATCGTTTTCTCCCCGGTTGACCGCATTGATTTTTACCAAAAGTCCGGCGCGTTCTGCCTCCCGAATCCCATCAAGCACCCGGTTCAGATGGCCGCCCCCGGTCAGCTCCGTATATTGTCTCGAATCAATTGTGTCCAGGCTGACAGTCACACCATCAAGTCCCGCGCGGGCAAAGGTCCCCGCCAACGGCGCAAGCAATGTGCCGTTCGTTGTCAGGCAGACCGTCTCCACACCCGGAACCTGCTTCATTTCGTGAACCAGCTCCGCGCAGCCGCGCCGAAGCAGCGGCTCTCCTCCGGTCAGCCGGTATCGGGATATTCCCATTGCGGCCGCAGTCTGTACGACCCTTACAAGCTCTGGAATCGTAAGTACGCTTTCCCGCTGCCACGCATCTGATCCCGGCAGTGTACGTCTTGGCCTGCAGTAGCTGCAGCGCAGATTACACTCCCTCGTCAGCGAAATCCGCATATAGGAAATGGTTCTCCCAAAGGAATCCTTTAGCTGCTCTGCCATCATTACCCCTTTCCGAAGCCGCAGTTCGGCCATGTGCAGACCGGACACGACAGGCACAGGCCTCCTTCGCCGAGCGCGGAAAGATCCTCAGCGGTCACCGGATCATCGGCAAGAAGTCTCGGCAGAACCAGATCGAAGACCGTCCTCTTTGCGTACATCACGCAGCCCGGAAGCCCGATTACAGGAATTGATGTCCCATCCTCTTTGTGATAATAGGAAAGAAGAAACATCGCTCCCGGCAGTACCGGAGCCCCGTATGAAATGATTTCCGCGCCGGTATTGCGGATTGCAAGCGGTGTCCGGTCATCCGGGTCAACGCTCATGCCTCCGGTACAGAGCACCAGCTCCGCACCCATCTGAATCGCCCGCCTGCAGCCTTCGGTCACCGCAACCGGATCATCGGCAAATACTTCATGGTACATCACCGGACATCCGTACTCTGCCAGTTTTTTCTCCAGAACCGGCGTAAACGCGTCCTCAATCCGATGATAATAGACCTCGCTTCCGGTTGTCAGAATCGCAGCCTTTTTCGCATGAAACGGCAGAAGCTGCAGAATTGACTGTTCCCCGCACAGCGCGCGCGCACGCTCCATCTTTTTCTTTTGGATTACAAGCGGAATAATTCTGGTTCCCGCTAATTTATCCCCCTTTTTCACCGGCGTATTTCCGTGTCTGGCGGCAATCATCATCTCCCCGAAGCGGTTGACCTGCCTCAGAAGGCTGCCATTGACCTTCAGCAAACCATCGCAGTCCGCAATCAGCTCAATCTTTCCTTCCTTTACCTCGGACGGATGCATATGCTCGCCGCAGCACATCTCATACAGCACCTGCGCCGCATCATTTTCATGCATCATTGTCTCGTCATTTTCCCAGACATAAATATGTTCTTTTCCAATACTTAACAGCACCGGAATATCCTCCGGCTGTACAATATGCCCCTTGCGGAATACCGGTCCTTTTACCACTCCGGGAATAATCTGCGTCATATCATGGCACAGCACCTGGCCGACCGCATCCTCTGTTTTTATCAGTTTCATAAAAAGCCTCCTATTCTAAACGGGAGCAGATCACTTCCAACACACCTCCGGCTATGCACCGCGCCTTATCGGAAATTGTAAAACAGTTAGCCAGTTCTTCGGTTCTCGGATCAATGTCCGCGATTTTAAACCCTTTTGTCACCAGATATCCGTCCCGGATCATTCCCCGGATCAGCCCGGAAATCGACGCCTTTACAGAAACACTTCCGTCTTCCGTTTCAATCGCGGCAATCGGCTCTCCCGCCGTCACAAGATCGCCGATCTGCCGGATACTCCGCAGCGTACCGGCAGTCTCCGCGTGAAGCACACGCTCCGCTGCGTATCCGCCGATCATTCCCGGTATCCCGGTATTTGGAGCCGCGCTTCCATCGGTAATCACACGCCCCAGGTTATGACCGCGCTTGGTTTCAATGACCGCATCCACATCAATTCCCGCTGTAAATCCCGGACCAAGCGCAATCGTGAGCGGAGCCATCGCACGCGTCGTTCCGAGATTCCGTTTTGCCAGAATCGCATCGACGACTGCCGCCGGTTTCAGTGCCAGGATTGCATCTCCCACCGGATCAACCAGCACCGGAACCTGCCCCCGCGCCCATACCGCGTCCGCCCCTTTGACCGCTTCAATCTGCACTGCCGTTACGCCTTCCACACAGGCGCTTCCTTCATACACCGCCTCACTGAGCGCTACCTGCCTGCGAATCGCCGCCGGGTAGACTGTTTCCAATACCAGAAGGCGAAATCCGCTTTTTGCAAGCCGGCAGATCGTTCCGGTTGCCAGATCGCCCGCGCCGCGGACAATTATCAAATCCTGTTTTTTCATCCTATTTTCTCCCATCCGACAAAATGTACTCTCGGAATCTCTTATGTACCTGGCCTTGCGGCTGATTTCCCGCCGTAGATGTCTGAATTTTATCAACGTACGCACCGCGTACGCCTCAAAAATTCAGGCACCTCCGACAAAAAATCCCCTCGCAAATTCAGGTACAACGAGATTCCGAGAGTACATCAAACAAATCCGCCGTTTCCGTCCAGTTAGTCCGCGCAACCTGCCCTGCTGTTCGCCTCTGCGCCCATTCTGCACATTATACGCGCTCCCACAGCCAGACTTCTGTTTCCTGCTCCCACGACGCGCCAGACTGTGCAGCCGCCTCCAGAATCTGCTCCCGGTCGGAAACCTCTGCTCGCCATGCCATTCCGCATCCGGCACGCACCGACGCCGGAATCGGAATCATCCGACCGGGAAGTCCCTGTTCCTTTGCAATCACTTCCAGCTTCATTGCCTGCGTCGTTGTCTGAAACGTCATCAGAAAAAACTTCTTTTTTTCTCTCATTGCTGTGCCTCCGCAGCCAGCTCCCGGACCGCCAGAACCGCCTGGTCAATTTCTGCCTCTGTATTAAAATAAGAAAAGCTGAACCGAACCATCCCCTGTGCTTCTGTTCCAAAAAGGCGGTGCATCAACGGTGCGCAGTGCGCTCCGCCCCGGACTGCGATTCCATAGTCCTCCCAGAGCCACGCGCTGACTGTCTGCGAATCCAGATCTTCTATATTAATAGCAGCGGTCGCTGTCCGATGCGCGCAGTCCGGATCTCCATAGCAGATCACTCCGGGGATTTCCATGACCTGACTGCTAAACCGCCCGGTCAGCATCTGTTCCCGTTCCCGGATTGCTGCTGTTCCGATTGCTTTCTGCCACTCTATGGCGGCCAGCAGACCTGCCGCTCCCGGCGCATTGGGCGTTCCTGCTTCCAATGCTTCCGGCATCTGCTCCGGATGCTCCTGCTCAAAGCTTTTTACTCCGCTTCCTCCAACACACAGCGGACGTACCTTCACGCCTCTTCTGACATAAATCCCGCCGATTCCCTGCGGCCCCATCAGACCTTTATGGCCGCTGAAGCAAAGCACATCAATTCCATCCCTCTGTACATCAATCGGAATCGTTCCGGCTGTTTGTGCCGCATCGACAATCAGCAGAAGTCCTTGCTCTCTGGCAATACGGCTGACCCGGCTGATATCAGTCAGATTTCCGGTCAGATTGGACGCATGCGTTATGACAATCGCCTTTGTTTCCGGTCTGCAGGCAGCCTGGATCGCTTCATAATCCGGATGCCCCTGCCGGTCAGCGGAAATCACGGTCAGCAAAACGCCCTCTTTCTCCAGCCGGTACAGCGGCCGCAGCACCGAATTATGCTCACAAACGGTTGTTATCACATGGTCCCCTGGGTGAATCAAGCCGCAGATCGCGGTATTCAGACTCTGCGTTGCATTGGACGTAAACGCAATTTCCGATGGATCTGCTGCGCCGAGCAGCTCTGCCAGGCGGCTTCTTGTCCGGTACAGGCACAAAGCTGCCTCATGCGCCGGTCCGTGGCCGCCGCGTCCCGCTCCGCCAAGCGTCATAACCGCATTGGAAACAGCCTCTGCCACGCCAGGCGGCTTTAACAGCGAAGTCGCTGCACTGTCAAGATAAATCATGGCTTCACAATCCGGTCCGCTCCGGCCATGCGCTCGGCAATCGCATACATATTGGTAATGCTGCCGACACCAAGCTTCTCAGTCAGACCATAATAATTCAGGCACGTACCACAGGTCAGAATCTCAACGCCCTCCGCTTCCAGCGTTTTCAGATCCTCTAACACCAAAGAACCATCGCAGGAAAGCTTTGCGCCTCCGTTATAGCAAATCACTGCCTCCGGAAGCTCTTCTAACTGCGTCAGCGCGTATACAAAGCCTTTGATCAGAATTCCGCCAAGCTCCTCGCTTCCATCGCCCATCTGGTCGGAAGAAAATACAACCAGAGTGCCTCTTCTCCTGCGGTCCGGTCCGCAGCTTTCCGCTCCTGTCGTTCCTGTCTCCCTCGCTTCTGTCTGCTGCTTCTCCGCTTCCGCTGAGCCTGCCTTTGCTTTTGCACTGGCATCCGCATTCTCTGCGGTCCGTTTCGCTGTATTTTCCGTTTTTTCAGAGCTCATTGCTTCTTTCGTCTCTTCCCCTGGTTCCTGACGCTCAGCCTCCGCCGTGTTTGATCCCGGAATCTCAATCGCGACCTCATACCGCTGCGCTTCCTTTGTTTCCGCTGCTGCGCGATATCCCTTCTGTGCTGCCATCTTCTGCAGGTTTTGTACTGCAATTTCATTATCGACCAGAACAGAAACAATTCCTGCCCCGCCAAGCGCCGCAATTGCCTGCTTTGCCTTGATCAGTGGAATCGGGCAGACATCTCCGACCGCATTGATTTTAATCTGCTGTTTTTCGCTCATAACCGAACTTCCTTCTTCTGTTATTTTCTCTTCCCTTTTTCTATGTGTTTTTGCTCTGCGCTGTACCGTTCCCGGCCTTATGCCAAACAGCCGCTTTGCCGTACCAGAATTTCCACTGGCTCTTTCTTTTTCAGTCTTCCGACGATTGCTGCACAAAGCCCGTCTCTCTGGAGTGCTTCGCAGAGCGCCTTTGCGTCCTCTTCCCGGACAGCCGCCAATAATCCGCCGGATGTCTGCGGATCAAATAAAATTTCCTCCATTGCAAAACTGATGTTATCAAAATGAACATGATTGCCCAGGTAATTCCGGTTTCTCTGCCCGGCCGCCGTCAAAAGAAATTCCTCCGCGCAGTATGCCGCGCCGTCCAGCACCGGAACCCGGTCTGCGAAAATCTCGCAGGACAGCCTGTCGTCCAGCATCTCATGCAGATGGCCAAGGAATCCGAATCCGGTCACATCGGTGCAGGCATGAACTTCATATTCCCGCAGCCGCAGCGACGCCGTCCGGTTCAGCGCGGTCATCGAAGCGACCGCTTTTTCAAGCGTACCTTCCGGCGCCTGTTTCACCCTTGCGGCCGTGCAGATCAGTCCGGTTCCAAGCGCCTTAGTCAGAACCAGAAGATCCCCTTCCTGTCCCTGGTTATTCGGATACATTTTTGACGGACAGACCGTTCCCATGACGGAGAGCCCATACTTCACATCGCTGTCCGCGATGGAGTGCCCGCCGACAATCGTTCCTCCCGCTTCCCGGACCTTATCATTTCCGCCCCGCATGATTTCTCCAAGAATATTAAGATCCATCTGCTCCGGAAAGCAGACAATATTCAGCGCGGTATGGACATCCGCTCCCATTGCGTAAATATCGCTCAGCGCGTTTGCCGCCGCGATCTGCCCGAACAGGTACGGATTCTCCACCATCGGCGGGAAGAAATCCAGCGTCTGTACCACAGCCAGATCGTCCGCCACCTGATAAACCGCTGCATCGTCCCGGCTGTCAAATCCAATCAGAAGATTCGGATCCGCCGGTCCGCGATCCAGCCTTTCCAGCACACGGGACAACACGCCGGCTCCAAGCTTCGCCGTGCACCCGCCGCCTTTACAGAACAATTTTGTTTCTTTCATACGTTTCCTTCATTTCTCCCCAGAGCGTGTTTGAAAAAGGCTTTCGTTTCTGTTTTCCGAACCTGATACAGCATCTGCGCATTCTGAAATCTCTCCGCGCAGAACCTCCAGTCCATGCGGCAGCACGTCCAGAATGCAATCCAGGCTTTCCTTCACTGCCTTCGGGCTTCCGGGCAGATTGATAATCAGCGTCCGGTTCCGGATTCCGCTGACTGCTCGGCTTAACATTGCCCGCTTTGTAATGGTCATGCTATAAGCGCGGATTGCCTCGGCAACCCCAGGCGCCATCCGATCCGATACCGCAATCGTCGCTTCCGGTGTCACATCTCTCGGTGAAAAACCGGTTCCTCCGGTCGTCAGAATCAGATCGCAGCCGCAGCTGTCCGCCAGCCGGATCATTTCCTTCTCCAGCTGTCCGCGGTCATCCGGAAGAACCTTCCTGCTGACAACCTCATACCGATCCGCTGGCAGCCGCTCTGCAATTGCCGGTCCGCTCAAATCTTCCCTTTCTCCTGCAAATCCCTTGTCGCTCGCTGTAATAATTCCCGTCCGATACCTCATTTTGTTTCCTCTTCTGACTGATAATGGCCGCTCTTCCCTCCGGATTTTTCCAGAAGATGAATGTTTCCGATGCACATGCCGCGGTCCAATGCCTTGCACATATCGTATATTGTCAGAAGTGCAACGCTCACGCCGGTCATTGCCTCCATCTCCACGCCAGTCTTTCCCACGCAGGATGTGCGGCAGAACGCGGTGACTGTCCGCTCCTTTGCTGACAGTTCAAAGCGCACCTCACAGCTGGTCAGCGCAATGATATGGCAGAGCGGGATCAGCTCCGCATTGCGTTTTGCCGCCATAATTCCGGCAATCCGCGCGCATCCGAGCACATCGCCCTTCTTCGCGGTCCCGTTCTGAATCGCTTCAAATACTGCTTCATTCACCGCAATACTTCCCATTGCCTCCGCAATCCGCAGTGTATCCGCCTTTTCATGGATATCTACCATAACGGCCTTACCATCTGCATCAAAATGTGTCAGTCCGTCCATAGCTTCCTCCTCTGCTTTTAACGTACTCTCAAAATCTCTTATGCACCTGCCTGTGCAGCTGATTTTCCTATAACCGCCGGTTACCGCAGACATGAAAACAACCGGTTTTCGATACCGGCTTCCTTCAGCTGCCGCATCACGCAAAGCGCTGCCTGTCTGTCCGGTTCCGTATCGCACTGATTTAAAACCGCATAATACAGCCGGTTCCCAGCCTGCTTGCGGCAGCCGTCCACGGACGCGAGAATCCATGCCAGATCTTCCTTTGTCATCGGCATATCAGGCATTTTGCCAAGCAGTCCGCAGGCAGTCTCCGCGCGCAGGCACACATCCTGAATCTGTCCGCCTGCCGCGCGCAGACCCTGTACGCCAATCAGAAGATCGCTCTGCGGCAAAAGCACCGGCTCATGGGCAGCCGGAACCTTTGCCGGAAGCTGTCTGGATCCGTCTGCTTCCAGAAAGACCAGATCCGCCATCGACGCAGCTTTCCAAAACCAGTCCGTCTCCGGCATCCCAAGTCGGCCGCGCGGCGCAGGCGCTCCAATCACTGCATAGCGGCCTTCTTTCCAGATCCGCTCCAGGTCAGACTGCCGTTTTGCGTACTGCCGGGCCGGAGGCTGAAAAATATGCGTTGTCGTCGATACCAGCACGCACCGTCCCTGTTTCTGTACAAACGATGCCAGACAATCAATAAGCGAAGACTTCCCGCCTGCTCCGACTACCGATACGATATGGCCGGATTCACGCAAAAAAGGGAAGACTTCGTCAACCGAAGCCTCCCTGTATGATGTATCCCGTGTTCCTTCCGTGTAAAAAAACGCCATCGGCTTTCTCCTTTGCTTGACAAAGACAATACATGCCTTTGTACTGCCTTTTTCTGTCTGCTATTTTACCCGCAAACAGCGGATCTGTCAAGAGCTCCGGACGGACCGATCCCAAGCCAAATTTCAGGCAATTCAAGCGGCTTTTGGCGGACTGCGTCTGAGCCAGACCTGGTCAGCCTCTTCTCTGGCGTACGATCTCATATGCCAGCACGCCGCAGGCAACCGATGCATTCAGGGAATCAATGTCTCCCTTCATCGGGATTGTCGCTACCATATCACAGTGCTCCTTCACCAGTCTGGAGACGCCGTTTCCTTCGTTTCCAATCACCAGTCCGATTGGTCCCTTCATGTTCAGATCGTACATTTCCGTTCCGCCCATATCCGCGCAGACAAACCAGATTCCCTCTTTTTTCAGATCCTCAATCGTTGTCACCAGATTGGTTACACGCGCAACCGGCACATAGTTGACTGCACCCGCTGAAGTTCTTGCGACCGCTGCGGTCAGACCGACTGCCCGGCGCTTCGGAATGATAACGCCGTGCGCGCCCGCCTGATTTGCCGTACGGATAATCGCGCCCAGATTATGCGGATCTTCAATCTCATCCAGAAGAATGAGGAACGGATCCTCGCCTTTTTCTCTTGCCTTTGCCAGAATATCAGAAACCTCCGCATACTCGCATGCCGCGCAGTACGCGATTACGCCCTGATGATTTCCGGTCTCGGAAAGCTGATCCAGACGCTCTTTCTTTACAAATGTAGTCAGTGAAGACTGCTTTTTTGCTTCTCTGAGGATCGTCTTGATCGGGCCGTCCTGACAGCCATCCAGTATAAACAGGCGATCAATTGTTTTTCCGGAACGAAACGCTTCAATGACCGCGTTTCTTCCCTCTACCATCGACTCGTGGTATCCCATATTTTCTTCTCCCCGTGCCGTTTCCGGCATTCCGCGCGAACGTTTCCGCGCTCATTGTCCATTACTGCTGCGTCTGCTTTTACGCCTCCGGCTCTGTCTTTTCGCTGCCGTTTGGATCTGTCCAGAGCCCAGCTCTCAGAAGTCCTGTTTTTAAAAGAGCAGTCAGCCGCTCATACTTTCCCTGCAGATACAGGTAGCCGCAGAGCGCCTCCAGTCCGGTCGCGTGACGGTAGTCCGACATAGTTGCATGTTTCGCTACCGTATAAGACTTTGCGTTCCGCCCTCTGCGGTAAACCGCCGCTTCTTCTTCGTCAAGATCTTCCGCAATTGCGTGAATCAGCGCCGCCTGCGCCGATGCCTTGACAAGAGCTGTCGCCCGGTTGTTGAGCTTATTTACCTGCGTGTTGCCCGCGCTGACAACCAGCATGCGAATCACCATCTCATACACGCCGTCGCCAAGATATGCCAGAACCAGCGGCGAATACGTTCCCTCTTCCATAGGAGGAAGGGAAAACGCGCGCATAATCTCTGACCGCAGGCTTTTTTCGTTTAATCCGGCTTCCGCTTTTAACTCTTCCTTTACGCTCTCTTCCATGTAACCCCCTGGCGCGTATCCTCAAGGATGATTCCCTGATCCAGCAGCTCCTTGCGGATTGCGTCCGCTCTTGCGAAATCCTTTGCCTTTCTGGCAGCCTGACGCTCTGCAATCAGCGCTTCAACCGCATCGTCAAGAATCTCTTCCTTCTGTTCTGTAATAATGCCAAGAATCTTGCACAGCTGATCCAGAATTTCCAGAAGCGCCTTCGCGTACGCGCCGGAAGCCGTCTCGGTTACGGTTGTGTTGGCAAACTTTACTAACTCAAACACAGCGGCAATCGCGTCTGCTGTATTGAAGTCATCGTCCATTGCTTCTTCAAATTTGGCAACATATGTCTTTGCCTGCTCTAACTGCGCGGTTTCCTCCGCCGTCAGCTCTCCTGCGCGTCCGGATGCCTGCTTTAACAGCTTTGCGCAGGTAACGATCCGCTCCAGACCATTCTTTGCCGCATTCATCAGATCCGCGCTGAAGTTCAGCGGGCTGCGGTAATGCGCGCTCAGCATGAAGAAACGGAGAACCTGCAGATCGTACTTTTCCGCGATATCACGGACGGTAAAGAAATTTCCGAGCGATTTGCTCATCTTGCGGTTATCAATGTTAAGGAACGCATTGTGCATCCAGTAATGCGCGAACTCCTTGCCGTTGCAGGCCTCGCTCTGCGCAATCTCATTCTCATGGTGCGGGAAAATCAGATCCTCTCCGCCGGCATGGATATCAATCTGGTCGCCAAGATAACGCTTGGACATCACGGAGCACTCAATATGCCAGCCCGGTCTTCCATCGCTCCATGGAGCGCTCCAGGACGGCTCGCCCTCCTTCTTCGGCTTCCAGAGAACGAAATCCAGCGGATCCTCCTTCTCTTCCTCGCCGCTGACCTTCAGATCACGGAATCCGGACTGCAGATCATCCAGGTTCTTATGGGACAGCTTTCCATACTGCTTGAAGCTTCTGGTCCGGTAATAAACGGTTCCGTTCTTTTCATACGCGTATCCCTTGTCAATCAGCTCCTGGATCATCTGAATCATACCCGGAATCTCCTGGGTCGCAAGCGGATGCGTAGTCGCCGGACGGACATTCATCGCCGCCATATCCTTTTTGCACTCTTCAATGTAGCGCTTGGAAATCGTCTCCGCGTCAACGCCCTCTTCGTTTGCCTTCTTAATGATCTTGTCATCTACATCGGTAAAGTTAGATACATAGTTTACCTCGTAGCCCTTGTACTCCAGATAGCGGCGCACCGTATCAAATACGATCATCGGACGCGCGTTTCCAATATGAATCAAGTTATAAACGGTCGGTCCGCAGACATACATGCGTACCTTTCCTTCCTCAATCGGGACAAACGTATCTTTATGCTTTGTCAGCGTATTGTAAATTTTCATAACAGTTCCTCCTTCTATTGATCAATGTGTTTCCGGAATCTTCTCATTTCGCAGCCGGGATTCCGGATACGCATCTCAGTCTTTTCTGCATGACCGCACATGCGGCGTTTCCAGCCTGGTTGCCCGGATGTACGTGTCATTTCTGGGAAGCTTTGCATCCGGCACGACGCTTGCAAGCTGCTCAATTGCCTCCTGCATATAGCTGCACTCCCGGCGCAGGCGTTTAATCTCGTTTAAAATTGGGTCGGGCAGATTGACCTGATCCAGATCATTCTGCGGCAGGCGGACATTGTTGCGCTTGACAATCCGTCCCGGCACACCGACAACCGTGCAGTTCGGAGGCACCTCTTTTAACACCACGCTTCCTGCTCCGATTTTACAGTTATCTCCGACCGTAAAGGAACCAAGCACACGCGCGCCCGCGCTGATCATCACATTGTTTCCGATCGTTGGATGGCGCTTTCCCTGCTCCTTTCCGGTTCCTCCGAGCGTCACGCCCTGATACAGCGTCACATTGTCACCGAGAATGGCCGTCTCTCCAATGACAACGCCGTGTCCGTGGTCGATAAAAAGTCCCTTGCCGATCACTGCCCCCGGATGAATCTCAATCCCGGTCCGCCGCGCAGTCTTCTGGGAAATCCATCTTGCCCAGAAATAATGCTTCTTCTGATACAGCCTGTGTGCCAGACGATACCACAAAATCGCATGAAAACTCGGATACAGGAATACCTCGGCATCGGTTTTGATCGCCGGGTCCCGTTCCCGGATTACTGCAATCTCACTTTTTATATACTGAATCAATCCCATCGGTTCTCCCTTCGCTCTGTCTGCAGGATGCACGCAGTACGCAGGAGCCAGGCATGACGGAAGGCCGCCGCAAAAAAACAGGCTTTCGTCTCATGAACAATATCCTATGAGTGAAAAAAAGTCCCCCGGCATCACTGCCGGGAGACGAATATAATCCGCGGTTCCACTCCCCTGAAGGCCATACGGCCAACACTCATGCTTATAACGGCAGCTGCCGGACCGCACTCTCGCTTTCGCTTCGCACAGTCAGCTCCCGGATGCACTTCTGACAGTCTCTTTGCCGGATCCGCTTTCAGCCGATGACGAATCCTCTCTGATGCTGTTAACTGACATACTTTTCCGTTCTCAGCTTTTCTGACAGCCTTTCGATACGGTAATCCTCCGCCCGACTGTCTCTTATATACTATGCAACTTTTTTGTGTTTGTCAACACCTTTTGTTACTTTTTTCTCTTCCTGTCCGATTTCCAATGTTCATAATATCAGAACGCGCCGATTAGATTAATCCCTGCCAGGAACGTTAATTCCTTGAGCACTTTTCCGCGTCAATTGCCAGGACGAACATCAGCACAGAAAGCGCATCCGCCGGATTTACAACCTCCAGCACATAGGTATCCGTCATGTGAAACAGTTCCTTGGAGATCTGCGCAACCAGCCGACCCACGCTGTCCGTAATGGAATAGTCCCACTCCCAAAAGCTTCCCTCTACCTGCCAGCCGTTGAAATCAATATCATACCGCGGCTTAAACAGCGAAAACTCCTTGCTGATGCAGCCGATATAGGTTTCCTTCTGATAGATTTCAAATTTCGGCAGCAGTGTGAAAACCCGTTCCTTTACCGTTCCAAGCTCTCTGCCGGACGCATCAAATACCTTCAGGCAGTGCCCCCAGGAGAGCTGCCCCTTTACCGTATAAACCGTGTTTCCAGCCTCATCGTAAATATCGTAGCTGTCAAACCACGAAAACATCCGCTGCCGGAATAAAAGCTTCATACTCTTCCCCCCGTTTCATGTACATGTACTCTCGGAATCTCGTTGCGAATCTGCTCTTTCCGCTTTATTTCTTACTTCAGCGCTTTCAGTGATTCGCTTCCGTCAATGATAAAACCGATGTCATACACGGATCCGCCTGCCGCTGCCGCTCCATTGTAATCCTTGGCATCGATATGAAGCGTTGTCCCGGAAACCGTGTAGTTGCCGTTCCAGCTGTCAGACAGCTCAAATTCCTCATTGAACGGAATATCCACAGACCAGCCGGATATTGCCTGGCCGGACATATTGGTCAGTGTCAGCGTGTACTGATAATAGCTCTTTCCATTGTTTACCCACTGGTTGACAATCGACAGTGATTCCGAAAGCTGTCCGCTAGAAGCGGGCTGCGGTACCGGAGCCTGCGTTTCCGGCGTTGGGGCAGGCTGTGTCTGCGGCTGTGTTTCCGACGCAGCGGTCGGCGCCGCGGTTATCGGTGCGGCAGTTGACGCAGCAGGCGCATCATCTGACGATGAACCGGTTTCAGAAGAATCGCCTTTCTTGGAGTCATCCTTCTTGGAATTCTTTTTTCCGTTATTTTTCTTGCTTTCTTCTGTCGCCGCAGGCTCCTTCACGGGCTCATAACCATCCCGGGATGTCAGCATTTCGTACTGCCACTCTCCGGCCGGACTCAGATCCGCTTTGGTAAATCCTCCGGCTTTGCTGCAGGAGGACTTTAACAGCGCGGAAGACTCCGCCTTGTTGCAAAGGCTCCAGCTGACACAGCTGACCTGATACTCATCTAACAGCTCCATCCAGGCGTCTGCCTGCTCCAGATTCAGAGCGCCGTTTCCGCTCGCGTCACAGATGCTGTACTCGGAAACAAAAACCGGAAGTCCCTGGTCAAGCACTCGCTTCAGCGTACTTCTCAGGTCCTCTTTATGCGTCGCCGCATAAAAATGTAGCGTATACATGATATTATCATAATCCGTAATCGGATCCGCAGCTGCCTGATCGACAAACTGAGACCAATTCGGCGTGCCGACCAGAATTACCGCATCCTCATCATTCGCACGGATTGCCGCAATGACATCTTCTGCATAGGACTTCACATCCGACCATGAGGCGCCTCCGTTTGGCTCATTGCAGATCTCATACAGCACGTGCGGATCATCCGCATACTCAGCAGACATCTCGGAAAAGAAGGAAATTGCCTGCTGTTTGTACTGATTCGGATTTCCGTCCGACAGAATATGCCAGTCAATGATCGCGTACATGTCGTTGTCCGCCGCGTACGCCACACCGTTTTCCACCAGCTGCTTCAGCGCATTCTGATCGCCGCCGGTACAATAACCGCCATACTCCGCCGTATACATCGCCAGGCGGATCACATCCGCGTTCCAGTCGTTACGCAGCGTGGAAAATGCCTCTTCGTTGACATACTCCGGGAACCATGCAATTCCATGTGTACTGATTCCCTTTAACTGCACTGCGTCCCCATGCTCATCGGTCAGCTGCCCGTCCTCTACATGAAGGACGCCGTTTACCGACGGGCAGACTGCCGCCTCTGCCAAAACGGAATGTCCCAAAAATATTCCCGCCGCCGCGCCAAGAATCAGACTGCATAATCTTCCTGCTTTCATCCGCATCTTCTGCCCGTTCTCCCTTTCCGGATGTGTTCCGGCAGGTTTTATGCCTGCCGGATCCGTTTAATCTCTTTGTTTCACTGTTTTTTCGCCTTTTTTCCGTCAGTCCTGTCTTCCCTGGCAGCAGCCGCCACAGCCGAAACCCTGTGCCGGAGAATCATAGTAATATTCCGGCTTCTCTAACAGACAGATCGCCTGGGAGGAAATTCCTTCGCCGCTCCCGGTAAAGCCAAGTCCCTCTTCCGTAGTCGCCTTGATGCTGACCTGATCAACCTCAATATGCAGAGCATCCGCAATGTTCTCTCGCATCTGCTCCCGGTAAGGCGCAAGCTTCGGACGCTGCGCAATTACCGTCGCGTCAATATTTCCAATGAAATACGTATGCTCCTTCAGCAGCTCTCCGACCTTTTTTAAAAGCTCCAGGCTCGAAATCCCTTCATACGCGGGATCTGTATCTGGAAAATGCTTTCCGATATCGCCAAGCGCCGCTGCTCCGAGCAGCGCGTCCATAATCGCGTGAAGCAGCACATCCGCGTCGGAATGTCCGAGCAATCCCTTCTCATATGGAATTTCCACGCCGCCGAGAATCAACTTTCTGCCTTCCACCAGACGATGCACGTCATAGCCCATTCCAATTCTCATTTTTTCTCCTTTCCGGGAACTGTCGTTATTTTCGGTTCCCGTCCGGTTACCTGCTGTTTACTGTACCGATGCCGCCTGTCCGTCCAGCTCCTGCTCCGCGTCTACCAGTACCCGATGTACCGTTACGCTTCCGGTCTCGCCTTCCCCATGATGAACCGCATAGACACCGAACTTCACTCCGACCCAGAACCCAGGCGTAAAGGTAAACGGCTCGCAGGCCGGACGCCAGATTCCGCGGACATCCGGGTAGTAGAAGCAGCCGATTCCGTCCGCCGTTACCTGCAGACCAAATACAAGCTCTTTTCCTCCAACCGGAGCTAGGTACTGACGCGCTTCTGTTCCGTTGATCTCGCCGCGCACCTGATACAGATCCAGTCCATCTTCCTTTTTCTCCACTGCCAGTGATGTATAGAAACGGCCAAGTGATACCAGACCGGCCTCATCTCCCGGCTTCATTGCTTCTGTATTCATGGAAACGGTAACTGCAAACGCGGGCGCGGTCCACTTTTGAAGCAGCAGGTTCGGCACATCGCAGAGCGCTCCCTCCTGCGGCTGCGCATACAATGTAAGCCCCGGGTTCTTCATTGCATACCAGCTGTCCTTATGGTTCGCGTTCCACTGCCACTGCATGCCAAGTGTATCTGCGGTAAACTCGTCGCTGTCATCCGGCGAGCACGGCTCGTAAGTTCCGCCGACATCCGGCTTCTTCCATGTCGTTACCGGCGTACCAAAACCTTCCCCGGTATTTTCTCCGATTACCGGCCAGTCTTCCTCCCAGCACATCGGCTGTAAGTGAATGATGCGGCCTGCGTTTCCGACATCCTGGAAATGAATAAACCAGTCTTCTCCGGACGGGGTATCAACCCAGCCGCCCTGGTGAGGGCCGTTGATCTTCGTTCCGCTCTGCATCATCACAATGCGCTCTTCATATGGGCCATATACCTCCTTTGAGCGCAGTACAGTCTGCCATCCGGTCTTTACGCTTCCCGCCGGAGCCATGATGTAATAGTAACCATTGCGCTTATACATCTTCGGTCCCTCAATCGTCGGCTGCGTCATATGGCCGTCAAATACATGCTGACCTTCGCCAAGAAGCCTGGTTCCATCCGGACTCATCGGGCTGATATGAAGAATGCTCTTGAAACCGATCCGGCTCTTTGCGAATCCATTGGCCAGATATGCCTTTCCATCCTCGTCCCAGAACGGACACGGATCAATCCAGCCCTTTCCCTCCTTTACGCACACCGGCTCAGACCACGGCCCTGCCGCATCCTTTGCCCGACACATAAAGATACCCTCATCCGGCATCGGGTAATACACCATAAAATATCCGTCATGGTAACGAATCGCAGGCGCCCAGACGCCGCAGCCATGCTTCGGCTTCTCATAGCCCGGCTCCGGGATCTGCTCCAGCACATAAGAAAGCAGCTTCCAGTTGACCAGATCCTTTGAGTGAAGCACAGGAAGCGCCGGCGTATTGCAGAAGCTCGACGCTACCATATAATAATCGCTGCCGACACGGATCACATCCGGATCCGAGTAATCCGTATATAGAATCGGATTCGTAAATGTCCCGTTCCCATTATCCGCATTCCAAGTAAAACCATCCATTTCTCTATCCTCCTCAGTATCTGCGTTCCGCCTGTCTCCATAACGATGATGGAAATTCTGCCGAAACGTTTCTAACAGGTATCATAGCATAGATCCCAGGCGGCGGCAAGTGTGCTTTTTGCTATCAGGTCAAATCTTTTCAGCACCCCTATCGTACTTTTAACAAATCAAGCAAGTCCCCAC
>CAJMMH010000006.1 GCA_905214365.1 uncultured bacterium | reverse complement strand
TCAGCTCTGACCGGAAATTAAGGATAGCCATGCTTCCGGTTTTACAGACAGGAAGCGATAAGCGGCAGAGAACAATCTGCCGGTATCAGGAGCCATTTGGCTCAGGAGGAATGCAATGGCATTGATTTATATCGTAGAGGATGACGGCGATATCCGTGAAATTGAGTCCTATGCGCTCAAATGCGGAGGATTTGAAGTGCAGGAATTTGAATGCGCGAAGGATTTGTACCGGGGGATAGAAGAGAAGGCTCCGGATCTGTTCCTGTTAGACGTGATGCTTCCCGATGAAGATGGACTGCAGATTCTGACCAAATTGAGAGAGCATCCGCAGACAAAGGATGTTCCGATTATTCTTGTGACGGCAAAATCATCGGAAATTGATAAAGTGCGCGGACTCGATACCGGGGCGGACGATTATATAACCAAGCCGTTCGGTATCATGGAGCTCTTATCGAGAGTAAAGGCGCTGCTCCGCAGGACAGCTCCTGCAGGAGAGATAAAGCACATGGAAGAGGGCCCGCTTTGTATGGATGATGAACGTCATCAGGTAACAGTGAACGGAGAAATCTGCGATCTGACCTTTAAGGAGTATGAGCTTCTGAAGCTTCTTCTGAAAAATAAAGGAATGGTTATGACCAGGGAAATTATCATGGAACGGGTATGGGGAACCGATTTCGAAGGTGAGTCAAGAACTCTTGACATGCACATCAAAACGCTCCGTCAGAAGCTGCGTGAGGCAGGAGGCATGATCCGCACAGTGCGCAATGTCGGATATGTGTTAGAGCGCGTTTGAAAAAGCATTCCCGCAATTTGCAGTTTTAGAAAGGATCTGCGAAGCGCGCAGAAAAGCCGCAGGCAATGGATGGAAAAAACATCCGCTGCCTGCGGCTTATTTTGTCTGTAGGAAATACGATTATAAGACCCAAAATCCTCTAGAGTGTGTTTGAAAAATTGCACATCTTGCAGAAAGCCTTTTTCAAATGCGCTCCAGGAGGGATTGTGCCTCGTCAGCTTTGCTTTCTGGAGACAAAAAGAAATTGAACCAGGATTCCGGCTGCAGCAAGGACAGCAACTGCGCCCCAGTAGAACTGCTGGTTGTAATACAGCTTCAGCATGCTGCTCGCGGAGGACCAGGCGGTGTAGGCGCCGCACAGGGCGGTTACAATGATGATTACCGGTTTGCGGAGCAGATGAGCGAGCAGCCCGCACAGAAGGCTGATCACGGCTGCTGTCAGCATGTATGCCCGGACATTGGAATATCCGAACAGGTACAGCAGCAGATAGTAAGAAAACGAAAATGCCATTGCCGCGCACAGCAAAACCATTCCGATATCGATAAAATGTCTGGTAAGAATGGCTCCCGCAATTGCGGCGGCAAGTACGGCACAGGCCTGGATTGCCGCCGAGTCTGTAAAAAAGGAACTTACGTACCAGCCGAGCGCGGCGCCGAGCCCAAAGCCAAGCAGGGCGATCCAGACGCGCAGCAGGCGGTATCCGGCAAAACAGTTGGCAATCGCGATCAGGATTCCGGCAATACAGATGATGTTGATAATCAACTCCTGCTGTCCGGACTGCTGGATCATATTGCGCAGACCATCAAGAGAAAGATTCATGGATGAAACCTCCGAATTACAGCAGTTCTGTCAGGATCACGTTGCGGAGCTTTCTGGTCAGGGATGTTGTTCCGGCATCGCGTTTCTGCATGCCGAGAAGGATGGTAAGACCTTCAGCCGGGTGATTGGAGAAGTACGGGCCAAGCCAGCCGTCCCAGCCGTATTCGCCCTTGGTCGCGATTGCAGGAGCCATCCCCGGATCCTTGCATACGCGAAGCAGATTTCCATAGCTATAGCCGGTCAGGCCGTCCCAGCTGCGCCACATATCCTCCTGCTGCCATGGAAGCAGCTGACCGTTTGTCATGTATTGAACCGTTCGTTCCTTCAGGATGGTATGTCCGTCCAGACTGCCGCCGTGAATCAGCATCGCGGCAAAGCGCGCGTAGTCCGGAAGTGTGGATGCAAGACCTGCGCCGCCGGATTCAAAGGCCGGAGCCTTGTCCATTCGATAGGAAATATCAAGATTGGTGGTCGGGAACTCCTTCAGCGTACCGTCGTCGGCAGGCTCATAAGTCAGCACGCGGCGGCTCTGTTTGTCTGCCGGAATCCAGAAGCCGGTATCGTTCATGCCGAGCGGGTCAAACAATTCTTTCTGAAGAAACTCACCGAACGGCATGCCGCTGGCAATTTCAATCACCGCGCCGAGAATATCCGCCGATGTGCCGTACATAAAATGGTCGCCGGGATGGAAGAAAATTGGCTGGCTGCCGAGACAGTTGGCAATCTCTATAGTTGAAAGCGCATCCGGCCCGTCCATTTTGGAGATTGCATCATTAAAGACTGCTTCTGCTGCTTTTCCGGCAGGATCTGCGCCGCTGTAGAGAAGACCTGAGGTCATGCAGAGAAGATCGCGGATGGTGCACGCACGCTTCACAGGAACCAGTGTGCCGTTTTCGTACGTTTTCTGGTTGGCAAATCCCGGAAGAAACTTGGAAACCGGGTCACACAGGTCGATTATACCGTGTTCAAGCAGGATCATCGCCGCTGCGGATGTAATCGGCTTGCTCATTGAATACAGACGGAAAATGCTGTCCTTCTGAATTGGCTTCCTGTTTTCCTTGTCCGCGTAACCGCTCTGAGCGTAAAGCAGCTCCATGCCGTCACGCAGAACCATCAGGTTGACGCCTGCAGTCTCATTTGCGGCAACTGCCTGATCCATGATCTGCTGCAGAGACGAGGTTAAATTTTCAATTGTCATAGGAAATCCTCCTTTATGTTTGATGTGCTCTCAGAATCTTTTATGTGTTTGTCTTTGCGGCTGATTTTCATCGAAAATTCAGGAGCGGCAGGATTACGCGAGTACATCTTTGAAAATATGTTATGTTTTAGTATAGCACACCTATGGGGATTGGAAAAGCGGTTTTTACGGGCGGTTTTGTGTTGCGGCATGAGTAAGATGATGGTATAATGACGGCAAGACTGCAAAATACGGAAGCAAAGGCGGTGAAGCGGCAGAAACGCAGTGTTGTATGCGGCTGCGGCACGCCTGAAAGAAACAGGAAGGTTGGGTATGGAAAGACGAAAAGATGAAATTCAGAATGTCCTTCTGATGGTAATTGACGCAGTGATGCTGATTGCAAGCTATCTGCTTGCCAGTCTGCTTTGTTATTCCTTTCGCGGCAATCCGTCCAGGGTTGGTGTGAATGATGTAATGGCCAGTCTCTGGCTGATTTTTCTGACGTACTTCTGCGTATATAGTTTCTTTAATATGAATCGTTACCTGATGAAACGGGATAAGTACGAGGAGCTTGTTTATGTTGTCAAGATGAACCTGTTTGTTGCGCTGCTGTTGGCCGTTGTATTTTTTGTGTTCAAACAGACGGCGCTTCTGACCAGAGGAATCTGGGCATTTACGGTACTGTTTAATCTGATTCTGACTTATGCCGGTCATTTACTTGCGAAAAGTATTGTGAAAAGCCGCCTGGCTTCCGGTGAGCGCAGACACATGCTGATTGTGACAACATCGGATCGGATCGGCAGGATTATGGAGAGAGTCGGATGTTCCGATATTGCGTCCGCGTATGAACTGAGTATTGCCCTTCTGGATATGGATTGGGAGGGAGTACGCTATGACGGGATTCCGGTTACGGCAGGAAAAGCGAATCTGTATGACTATGCAAGAACACAGATTATGGATGAGGTATATCTGAACAGTCCGGGCAGTACGCCGGAAGAGCTGGAAGCCATGATTGAGGGCTTTGAGCAGATGGGTATTATTGTTCATCTGAATATTGATGTGCTGGAGGGCAAGGAGGGATTTGCCAAGGAAATCAACATGCTTGGTACTGCCCCTGTGGTCAGCTTTGCGCCGCGCTTTTTTGACGACAATAAGCTGGCAGTGAAGCGGATTATCGATATCATCGGCGCGCTTGTTGGACTGGCAATTACCGGTGTGGTATTTATCTTTCTGGCTCCTGCTATCAAGCTGGAGTCTCCGGGGCCGGTATTTTTTAAGCAGAAGCGTGTCGGAAAAAACGGCCGTTACTTCTACATCTACAAGTTCCGCTCGATGTGTCAGGACGCTGAGGCGAAGAAAAAGAGCCTGATGGCGCAGAATGAGATGAAGGGTGCGATGTTTAAGATGACGGACGATCCGCGTGTTACAAAGATCGGAAGGTTTATCCGCGCGACCAGCCTGGATGAACTGCCGCAGTTCTGGAACATTCTAAAGGGTGATATGAGCCTGGTCGGAACCAGACCGCCGACAGTCGGAGAGTTCAAGGAGTATGAAGCGCATCACAAGCGCCGTCTGAGCATGAAGCCAGGGCTTACCGGTATGTGGCAGGTCAGCGGCCGGAGCAACATTGAGGACTTTGAAGAGGTTGTCCGCATGGACTGCTATTATATTGACAACTGGTCTCTTCAGCTGGATGCAATGATTCTGCTGAAGACTGTGGTAGTTGTATTTAAAAAAGTAGGATCAAAGTAAGAGAAGTGCCTGTCATCGCTGCTGGAGGACAGGCATTTCCGGGTTATAATCAAAAGCGGTTCAGGGAAAGCAGGCAAAAAGCCTGATGTGTCCGGACCAAAGGAAAAGTAAAGGAGATTTAATAATGAGAAAATACGATTATGTTCTGGTAGGAAGCGGTCTGTATTCCGGAGTGATTGCCTATATGGCAGCGAAGGAGGGAAAGAGCTGTCTGGTTCTTGAGAAGCGGGATCATATCGGTGGAAATATATACTGCGAGACTATTGAAGGGATTCATGTCCACAAGTACGGCGCGCATATCTTCCATACATCCAACAAGGAGGTGTGGGAGTTTGTCAACTCTCTGGCTGAATTTAACCGGTATACCAATTCGCCGATTGCAAACTATAAGGGTGAGATTTACAATATGCCGTTCAATATGAATACGTTCAGCCGCATGTGGGGAATCCGTACGCCCAAAGAGGCGAAGGAGATCATTGACCGCCAGCGCAGTGTGATTCAGGGAGAGCCGCAGAATCTGGAAGAGCAGGCAATCAGCCTGGTCGGCACGGATATTTACCAGAAGTTAGTAAAGGGATATACAGAGAAGCAGTGGGGGAGAGACTGCAGGGAGCTTCCGAGCTTTATCATCCGCCGGCTTCCGGTCCGGTTTACGTACGACAATAATTACTTTAACGATAAGTACCAGGGTATTCCGATCGGCGGATACAATGTTCTGATCGATAAGCTGTTCGCGCATGCCGATGTGCGGACCAGCGTGGATTATCTGGAAGACCGGGAGACATGGAACGCGATGGGGGAGACGGTTGTTTATACCGGAGCGATTGACGCGTATTTCGGATATCAGCTCGGAAAGCTGGAGTACCGGACGGTGCGGTTTGAAACCGAGGTTCTGGATACAGACAATTATCAGGGCGTTGCCGTTGTCAACTATACAGACCGGGAAACGCCGTATACCCGTGTGATTGAGCACAAGCACTTTGAGTTCGGCACACAGCCGAAGACGGTAATTTCCAGAGAGTATTCAACCGCGTGGGCAGAAGGAATGGAGCCGTATTATCCGGTCAATGATGAAAAGAACCAGGAGCTGTACCGCAGATACGCGGAGCTTGCCGGAAAGGAAGCGCATGTCATTTTCGGAGGAAGACTGGGAGAGTACCGTTACTATGACATGGACAAGGTGATCGAATCGGCAATGAAAAAGTGGGAGAGCATTAGTGAGGATTGTATTTGATCTGGAATGGAACCAGGCTGCGGAAAAAAGTAAAGAAGCCTCTGATCTGACCTTTGAGGTGATTGAGCTGGGTGCGGTAAAGGTGGATGACGCCGGACAGATTGTTGATACGTTTGAGCGTCTGGTGCGGCCGGTTGTGTATCCGCAGCTGTTTTACCGGGTAAAAGAGGTCGTCGGGCTTACAAGCGGGCAGTTGGAGCGGGAAGGAAGGCCGTTTCCGGAGGTCATGGAGGAGTTCTGGGAGTGGAGCGGGAAGGATGCCGTATACTGCACGTGGGGCAGCATGGATCTGACGGAGCTGCAGAAGAATGTCCGTTATTACGGGATGGAGAACCGGTTTTCATTTCCTTTGATGTATTATGATGTGCAGAAGCTGTACAGCCTGCAGTTCCTTGATGGGAAAAGCCGGTGTTCGCTCGAAGCGGCGGTGCAGACACTCGGGCTTGACGCTGGGATGCCGTTTCACCGCGCCGAGGCAGACGCGTACTATACGGCGCTTGTGATGGCAGAGCTTCCGATGAAGCGGCTGAAAAAGATGCTGTCGGTCGATTATTTCCGGGTTCCGTCCTGCAGGAAGGAAGAGATTTATCTGGTCTTTGACCGGTATTCCAAGTTTGTGTCAAGGGCGTATCCGGATCGGGAGACAGCGATGCAGGACAACAACGCAACGTCAACGGTCTGCTATCGCTGCGGCTGCAATGTGAAGCGCAGGCTGAACTGGTTTTCCGATAATACAAAGCACTGTTACTCACTGGCATATTGCCCGAAGCACGGCTGGCTGCGGGGGAAAATTCGCGTTAAGCGGGTGATCGGAAGCGATCAGGTATTTCTGGTAAAGACGCTGCGGCTGGTGGGACCGGATGAGGCGGCTGCGCTTTTGGTGCGGCAGGAGGAGCTGAAGAACAAGCGGCGGGAAAAACGCCTGCGGGAGAACCGGGCGGAGTAAAAAAGAAAGGCGGTATTGGGATGGAAAAAGCGATCAGACAGGAGAAGCTTTCGCTTGGCGTCTGCTATTATCCGGAGCACTGGAGCAGAGAACTGTGGGAGAGCGATCTGGAGCGTATGAAGGCGGCAGGAATTGAAACAGTCCGCGTGGCGGAGTTTTCATGGAACCTGACGGAGCCGGAGGACGGCGTATTTGTGTATGATTTCTGGGATTCGTTTTTAGATCTGGCACTGCGTATGGGGATGAAGGTGATTTTCTGTACACCGACAGCGACCCCTCCGGCGTGGTTGACGCAGAAGCACCCGGAGGTGCTTAACTGTGATAAGAACGGGCTGCCCTATCATCACGGGTCACGCCGCCATTATAATTACAATTCCCGCGTTTATCAGGAATATGTCAAGCGGATTGTGACCGTTCTGGCGAAGCATTACGGCAGTCATCCGGCGATTGTCGGCTGGCAGATCGACAACGAGCTGAACTGCGAAGTGAATACCTTTTATTCCCAGGCGGATGATGAAGCGTTCCGTGTTTTTGCCCGGAAGACCTATGGGACACTGGATGCTCTGAACGAGGCATGGGGAACGGTGTTCTGGAACCAGACGTATACGGACTGGAATCAGGTACATATCCCGTGGCGGCCGGTAGACGACGCGGTAAATCCGCATCTGCAGTTGGATTATGTCCGCTTTATTTCTGACAGTGCGTGCCGGTTTGCGGCGCTGCAGAGCGATATCCTGAAGCAGTACATCCGTCCGGGCGTATTTATCACGACAAACGGTATTTTCGGAAATCTTGACAATCATCGGATGACGCAGGAGTCTCTGGATTTTATGATGTACGATTCTTACCCGAACTTTGCGTTTGACCTGTATTCCGATCCGAACCGTCCGGGGACGCTTAATGACCGCAAATGGAGCCGGAACCTGACTGAGGTGAGAAGTATTTCTCCGCAGTTCGGCATCATGGAGCAGCAGTCCGGAGCAAACGGCTGGAACTGCAGCATGGAAGCGCCGTCGCCAAAGCCTGGCCAACTTCGTCTTTGGACGATGCAGAGCGTCGCGCACGGAGCGGATTATGTCAGTTATTTCCGCTGGCGTACCTCAACCAGGGGAACCGAGATCTACTGGCATGGAATCCTGGATTATGATAATCGGGACAACAGGAAGCTGAAGGAAGTCTGCCAGGTGCGTGACTGGTTTGAGGCTGCCAAAGAGACGGCAGGAAGCCGTTTTGCCGCTTCCTTCGCAGTGCTGAAGGATTATGATAATGTCTGGGATGCGGAGCTTGACCGCTGGCATGGAAGACTGGAGAAGGAAAGCACGGCAGGGATCTTTGCCGGAGCGCAGAAGACGCACACGCCGATGGATTACTGCTATCTGACGCCGCAGACCACGCTTGGAGACCTGCAGAAGTATCCGGTTCTGTTTTATCCGCATCCGGCAATTGTCCGTCCGGAGACGGCGGCGCTGCTGGAGCAGTATGTCAGGGCGGGAGGAACACTGGTACTCGGATGCCGCGCAGGCTACAAGGACGCGCACGGTCAGTGCGTGATGAGTCCGGCGCCGGGACTTCTTGCTCCGCTTGCAGGATATGATGTGACAGACTTTACCTTTATCGGACCGGCGGACATTGCCAATGCGATTCTCCCAGAGAAGGACGCGGAGCAGAAGAGCGCATTTGCGGGAACCATTGAGACGGCGGTATTCTGCGATATTATGCAGGCACACCGTGGAACAAAGGTACTCGGCCGTTACCGGACCGATTACTACAAAAAGAAGCCGGCGCTTCTGTATCATCCGTTTGGAGCGGGAGGCTGTTATACGCTTGGAACGACATTTACGCAGAAAAATACCGAACAGCTGTTAAAGCTGCTCGGTATCGCAGAGCCGCATGCCGCAGTGGTTTCGCTGCCGGAAAGCTGTGAGCTGACCGTCCGTGAAGCGGAGCATGCCCGATACTATTTTGTGCTGAATTATCAGAACCGTCCGGCAAGGATTACCGTCCATGAGCCGATGCAGGAACTTCTGCGCGGCAAAAAGGTGAGTGGACAGATATCGGTACCGGCTTACGGCGCGGCCGTATTATTTCAATCCACAGTCGGTATTTTCACGGAGTCTGACATATCGAAGGTAGTTCGACTGTGACCTGCTTCATGTCAGTGGGGGGGATACCGATTTCTCTCTACTGGAAGAAATAATGATGTTCATCATCCGCCTGCGCGGGAGCTTCCTTCGGCGCGGAGACGATCCGGAAGATCAGGATCAGAAGCAGTACCAGGAGTATCGCTGCTGCCGCGATGGCCGCTGCGAGCCATACATTGATAACGGTCAGCGATGTGATGGAGACTTTGGAGAGAAGCGACGAGCCGGAAGCGGTATTCCAGAGGCCCGGCTGGCTGCTCTTGTCTTCCTGGCGGATCAGGGAAACGGAACCGAGCGGATAGCCATTCCGCTTATAGGTGATTGTGCGGTTCCCGGATTCATCGGTGGATACGCTGCGGGACAGATCGGAAAAGGAGAGGCTGTCCGGAAGGATGATGCGGGCGGAAGCGTCCAGTTCCATCAGGGAAATGGTACTTTCCGGAAGGCCAAGCGGCGTATCGGATTTCAGACCATCGGCCTTCATAACCGGGTCCTGTTCATAGGGAACGGCGCTCCGGAAGTTCCGCTCCGCGTAATTGAGCAGGGCTTCTGTGTCGAGATACTGGTTCGGAGCCTCTGAGTTCATCACAACGCAGATCAGGTTCATGTCGCCGCGTTTGGCGTAGGTCACCAGACAGCGTCCGGCTTCCTCTGTCCATCCGGTCTTTCCGCAGATAACGGTCGAATCATAGTATTCGGAATCGGTCCGCAGGAACTGATTGGTGGTTCGCATTGGAATTTCCTTGTCAAGCAGGGAGTCAGCCGGACGGACATACGCTTTTGAAGAGGCGATGCGTACAAAGTCAGGAAGACGGATGCAGGCGTCCATGATCCGGTACAGATCGTAGGCACATGTCATGTGATTCGGATCCTGCAGGCCGTTGGCATTGGCAAAGTGTGTATTTACGCAGCCAAGGTCAGCGGCCGTTTCGTTCATAAGCTCCGCAAAGGCGGAAATCGAGCCGCTGACGTGCTCAGCCAGACCATTGGCCACCTCATTTGCGGAAGGCAGCAGAAGACCGTACAGGCTGTCCTCAACGGTGAGCGATTCACCAACGCGCAGGCCGATGTGGCTGCTTCCTGGCTCCAGGCTCAGAACTGCTTTGGATGAGTAGGTAACAATATCGTCAAGCGCGGCTTGGGTCAGCGTCAGATACGCGGTCATCAGCTTCGTGGTGCTGGCCGGATACATGGAGCGCGTTGCGTTTTTGGCATAGAGAATCGTACCGCTCTGGATGTCAACCAGAATCGCCGTTTCACTGGCAAGCTCCGGCGCGTCGGCAAAGTCTTCCGGAATATGCGCGGTCAGCGTATCGATCTCAGCCTTGGAAGCGGCAAAAACGCTGGCAGGAAGCGCAGAAAAGACAGACAGAAGCAGTGCAAGCGCGGCGGCAAAAACGCTGCGCTTTCCTTTTTTCCGGCAAAGCCATAGAATCATAACATACCTCCATGTATTGGAACTTTCTTTATTATATCTTAGCTATGTGCGTCTGGAACCTCGTAAATCCAGATACATAAGAGGCTTCGGGCGTACATAAGAAAAAAGCCCTTCTGCCGGCCGCATGTCGCGGCTTCCCGGCAGGAGGGCTTTTCACGCAGGACTTATTATCCGGCGCGGCTGTGAGAGTGGGCAGATAAACTGTCCACAAAACCGGTTATCGTGTCAGCCGGCTCTTAATCACCTTCAGACGGGTAAATTCCTCACGGTCCTTTTCTTCCAGCGCGTTGGTCATATCGCGGACCATCCGCTCGTAAGTCGGAATCGTGATGTTTTTCAGCGCATTTGCCCGTTTCTGTGTTTTCTTAATGTTGGAAGCCAGCCGGATCGCGGAGGTTTCCACGGTGGAAAGCGTAATGGTCAGCTCCTTCACCTTTTCGAAGCTTGCCTTCGCCTTATCCAGGGACTCTCTGGTTCCGTAAAAAGCAAACTGAGGACGGGTATTCCACGACTGGGAATCATATTCAACCAGCGGGATTTCCGTTCCCATAATGCTTCTGGTCTTGATACGGACCGAGGTTTCAACCGGGATCGAAAGGGCAATATCCTCCACCGCATGAACGCCAAGCTCAATATTGGCTCTCTGCAGCGCGGCATATGCCTCGCTGAAGGTACTGTCGATTTCAGACTGGATGGAAGACGCGCGGGCAATCAGATCCATCATTTCACGGATCAGAATGTTGCGCTTTTTATCCATCAGCTCATAGCCTTGACGGGCCAGTGCCAGAGAGTTTTTGGCGAGAATCAGATTTCCTTTGGTGGGAAATGCGTTTGGATCCATAATATCACCCCTTAGTAGTAAGCGTCAAGAATCTTTGTATCAATCCGGTCAAGTTCTTCCTTCGGAAGCATACGCAGCAGCTCCCAGCCAATATCCAGCGTTTCGATGATGCTGCGGTTTTCTTCCTCGCCCTGTCCGACAAAGCGGCTCTCAAAGGCGCGTCCGAAGGCCAGATACTTCTTATCCAGATCCGACAGCTCATCCTCACCGATAACGCTTGCCAGGTTTCTCGCGTCGCCTACCTTCGCGTAGGAAGAGAAGAGCTGGTTGGCAACCGCCTGATGATCCTCTCTGGTGTAGCCCTTACCGATACCGTCCTTCATCAGACGGGACAGGGATGGAAGCACGCTGATCGGCGGGTAAACGCCCTGGCCGTTCAACTGACGGTCCAGTACGATCTGACCCTCGGTGATGTATCCGGTCAGGTCAGGGATCGGGTGCGTAATATCATCGTTCGGCATCGTCAGAATCGGGATCTGCGTTACAGAACCCTCAACGCCGCGGACAATACCGGCACGCTCGTAGATGGTAGCAAGTTCGGAATACAGATAGCCCGGATAACCCTTACGGGAAGGAATTTCTCCCTTGGAGGAGGAAACCTCACGCATTGCCTCCGCGAAGGAGGTCATATCGGTCAGGATAACCAGGATGTGCATATGCTTTTCAAAAGCAAGGTACTCGGCAGCGGTCAGAGCCATCTTCGGAGTGATCAGACGCTCAACAACCGGATCGTTTGCCAGATTGATAAACATGGTAACATGATCGCTTACGCCGCTTTCCTCAAAGGTACGGCGGAAGAAATCAGCAACATCATACTTAACGCCCATCGCGGCAAAGACAATCGCAAACTTTTCATCCGAATTGTCGCCCAGGGACGCCTGCTTTACAATCTGAGCAGCCAGCTTATCGTGCGGCAGACCGTTTCCGGAGAAAATCGGAAGCTTCTGTCCGCGGATCAGGGTTGTCAGACCGTCGATTGCGGAAATACCGGTACGGATATAGTTACGCGGATATTCACGGGCAACCGGGTTCAGCGGAAGACCGTTGACATCGCGGTATACCTCAGCATCGATCGGACCGAGGTTATCGATCGGCTGGCCGATTCCGTTGAACGTACGGCCCAGAATCGCCTCAGAAAGTCCGATTTCCATCGGATGTCCGGTCAGTCTGGTATGCGTATTGCCCAGGGACATATTTTCCGATCCACCGAATACCTGGATAACTGCCTTGTCGCGGTAGCACTCGATGATACGGCCGAGCTTCTTTTCCTTCTGGTCAACAACAACCTCTACCACCTCGTCATAGGCGGCGTCCTGGATACCTTCAATTGCGATCAGGGAGCCGTTGATCTGATTTAAACCTAAATATTCAATTGCCATAACAACGCCTCCTTAAGCATTCTTCTCAATTACTTCATCATAAAATTCATCAATTGCCTTGTGGTAGTCATCAAACATCTCCAGATGATCGTTTGGAACATCATACTTGATATTGACAACGCGCTCAAAGATATTGCTCTGCTTCAGTACGCTGACCGGCATGCCCATCGTAACAAGCGCGCGGGAACGGTCGTACAGATACAGGATTGTTTCCATCATCTTGAACTGCTTTTCCATGGAAACGCAGGTATCGTCCTTGTGAAACGCGTTCTGCTGCAGGAAGCCCAGACGGATGACACGGGCAATTTCCAAAACCAGCTTCTGATCATCCGGAAGGACGTCAGCGCCGATCAGCTTTACAATTTCCATCAGAGAACTTTCCTGCGTCAGCAGGTTCATCAGGCGGCCGCGGTCAGTCATAAAGCTCTTGGAAACGCGGCTGCTGTACCACGGGGTCAGATCCGCCAGATATTCGCTGTAGGAGGTCAGCCAGTGGATGGCCGGAAAATGTCTTGCGTATGCCAGAGACTTATCAAGTCCCCAGAAGCAGCGGACGAAACGCTTGGTGTTCTGCGTAACCGGCTCGGAGAAATCGCTTCCCTGCGGGGAAACCGCGCCGATGATGGTAACGCTTCCTTCCGTTCCGTTCAGATTCAGCATCATACCGGCACGCTCATAGAATGCGGACAGCTTGGATGCCAGGTAAGCCGGGAAACCTTCCTCGGCAGGCATTTCTTCCAGACGGCCGGACAGCTCACGCAGAGCCTCTGCCCAACGGGAAGTGGAGTCAGCCATGATCGCAACGTGATATCCCATATCACGGTAATACTCAGCCAGCGTCAGACCGGTATAAATACTTGCTTCACGGGCAGCAACCGGCATGTTGGAGGTGTTGGCGATCAGCGCGGTACGGTCCATCAGAGGATTGCCGCTCTTCGGGTCAATCAGCTCAGAGAACTCTTCCAGAACCTGGGTCATCTCGTTGCCGCGCTCGCCGCAGCCGATGTAAATGATAATATCGGCGTCAGACCACTTTGCGATCTGGTGCTGTGTCATGGTCTTACCGGTTCCGAATCCGCCAGGGATAGCAGCTGTGCCGCCCTTTGCGATCGGGAACAGAGTATCAAGGATACGCTGTCCGGTAATCAGCGGGATGGAGGCAGGATAACGCTTGGTACTTGGACGCGGCACACGGATCGGCCAGTGCTGTGTCATCGTCAGCTTACGTTCTTTTCCATCGATGGTGGAAATGGTAACGATGGTATCGTTAATGGTATAATCGCCGTCCGCAACAACACTGACAACGGTTCCTTCCACATCCGGCGGAACCATAACCTTGTGAACGATCATCGGAGTTTCCGGCACCTCGGCAATGATGGTACCGCCGAATACCGCCTGGCCCGGCTTTACTGTGATGTGTGTCTTCCATTTCTTTTCAGTGTCCAGAGAATCAACGCTGACACCTCTGGTGATGAACATGCCGCTCTTTTCTGCAATCTCGCTTAACGGACGCTCAATACCGTCGAAAATGTTGTGAAGGATACCGGGAGCCAGTGTAACGGAAATCGGCGCGCCGGTCGAGTAAACCAGATCGCCCGGCTTCAGACCGGAGGTTTCCTCGTATACCTGAATGGTTGTGCGTGAGGAATCAAGACGGATGACCTCGCCGACCAACTTCTGCTCGCCGACATGAACCATCTCGCCCATGCGGAAGGACGTCTGGCCTTTGATATAAATGACCGGTCCGTTGATTCCGTAAATTACGCCTGTTGTCGTGTTTGTCATTTCAGATCCCCTCCGTTCAAATGGAAATTCTCTTTCAGCTCCGCAATTCTGGAGTCGAAGGAATTGTCGATCAGAATGTGGCGGGAGGAAATCACAGCGCGCGTGCCACCGCCGAAGCTGTACTGACTGACAACGAGAGTTGCGCCGGAGGCTTTCTCCAGCTCTTCTTTCAGTCCGGCGTCATCCGGATCCAGATAAATCGAAATTTCATCATCGCGCGCAAACTCCTTCGCGTGGCTGATCTGTTTTTTCAGCAGTTCCTTATAGGCAGGAGACTGCTTGTACTGGCTGACTAGTCCGGCAAGCTCTTCAAACAGCTTATCCTGCAGCTCAGTCTGCTTCTGGCTTAACGCACGCTTAATAATCAGATGCTCATGCGCAAGCTGCTTATTTCCATCGCGGCGGATTGCCTCAAGCTCGGCTGCCGCTTCGGCCTGTGCCTGCTGCTCAATCCGCGTCTTGTGGGCCTCATATTGCTCATCCAGTGAAACCTGATAGTTTTTCAGCATTTCGTCGCTGGCAATGGTGTTTTCCTGCACGGCGGCTTCCATAAAATGAGCCAGTTTTTCTTCTACTGTCAAGTGATTCACCATCCTTATACTTTTAATCCGATTGCTTCATTGACATAGGCGGTAATGAAGTCCGACTTGCGTCCGGTACCATGGCGGTCCGGAACCTCAATGATCAGCGGCTGTTTTGTTTCCAGCTTCACCTTATTGATGAGCTCCGGAAAATCGCGGCCGAACTTTTCGGTGAGAAGAAGAACGCCGATCTCCTTGTCATTGACTGCCTTAGAGAGGGCTTCCTTCAGCTCAGCCTGCTCGTGGACAACACAGCCTTCAATGCCGGCAAGTCTCATACCGACGAGTGTGTCAATGTTATCACTGATAAGATACAGCTTCATGAAATAAATCCTTTCCGTTGCTGTCCGCGAAAAGCGTGAACAGCAACAAATCTGCAGACTGCCGGAAAACCAGGCGGCGGACAGAAAAGAAACTTTACGTATCCGGGCCGGTCCTGCGGCAGTTTTTCGTGTGCAGCAATTACAGGGATCCAAGAATCATGAAGGAGATGATCAGACCATACAGGCAGACACCTTCGGCCAGACCTACGAAAATCAGAGACTTACCAAGTACGGAAGAATCCTCGCTGATTGCGCCCAGTGCCGCGCTTGCTGCGCTTGCTACGGCGATACCGCCGCCCAGGCAGGAGAGACCGGTAACAAGACCAGCGGCAATGTAACCAAGACCGGTGGAAAGTCCGCCTGCAGCAGCAGCCTCTGCAGCGTCAGCAGCCTGCGCGTTGCCGGTGAACATCAGAACAGTAGCAACCAGGAAAGTACCAAAGAAGAAAACAGCGTTTCCGGCAAGTGTTGCCTTCAGACGGCTCTTGGTTCTCTGACCAAGCAGGAAATAAGAAAACGGGATTACAATGCTTAACAGAAGAGCAGCAACCAGTGTAATTTTAACTAACATATCAAAATCCTCCTCAAATAACAATCGATTTTATTTGTTTGAATATGGTTTGAATTCCCGGCCGTCGCCCTTGTAGAACCGGGAGAACATCTCGTAGTATTCCAGACGGAGTACCTGAATGCCAACAACCAGGCCTTCCATACCGCAGACGAACAGATTTCCGAGAATAACGACAATCCAGTTCGGATTTCCGCCGTTTTCTGCGCCTGCAAGCATCAGGACAACCTGCATCATTGCCGCGTGGCTGATTGCGAACGCGCCGATACGGACAAAGGAGATGGTGTTGGAGAAGTAGCTTAACAGAACCTCAATCAGCTCAAACGCAGCCTGAACAACGGTCATAACCGCGCCGGTTTTCTCTTCCGCCTTCTTCTTCTGAAGGAAGTTGCCGATCGGCTCCTTAAATCCGATCAGAATTAACGGAACACCGAACAGAACAGCCAGTATTACACCAGCAGGAAGCGTATTGCCTGTCATGAACAGGACAATCACAAGGACCAGAGAACCATAAAAAACAAGTCCGGCAACACCGTTGGTATCGAGCCACAGACCGGTGAAGTCCTTCTGCTTGACTGCGTTGATGATGTGGATAATCATGGCAACCAGGATCAGTCCCATACCGAATGCAATGGAGTAAATGAAGACGGTATTCAGCCTTCCGACAAACGGAAGCGTAGACATCGCGTTCATCGGACGCAGCCAGATCGGCTTGATCACATCTTCAAAACCGAAGACAGAGCCGAACATGAAGCCGAAGAAGGTGGAAAAGATTCCAGCGGTTCCGATGATGGCTGCCAGGTTCATTTTCTTGAACTTATACAGCAGGAAGCCGCCGATGACTAACAGAAGTCCCTGACCGGCATCGCCGAACATCCATCCGAAGATAAATGCATAGGTCAGCGCGACAAACGGGGTTGGGTCGATCTCATTGTAGTTCGGGAGACCATACATTTTGGTGTACATCTCAAACGGTTTTACCAGACCGCGGTTCTTCAGCTTTGTCGGAGGAACCGACAGGCGGTTCGCGTTCTCATCGTAGAGAATGCAGTGAATGGTGTTGTCTGATTCAATCTCACGTGCAAACGCATCAGCGTCCTTTTTCGTCATCCAGCCGCAGAGAATGAAATAGTTCTTTTTACTTTCCGTGCAGGCTGCCAGACGGCGGACATCAAAGTTCTTTGAGTAGGAGCGCAGCTTGGAAACTGCGGCTGCAAGCGCGGCGCGGTCAGAAGAAAGAAGCTCAGCCTTGCGCTTTTTGTGCGCGTCAAGCGTTCCCTCGATCTCGGCCAGCTTCTGTTTCAGCTTCTGGATGTTCTGAGTGGGTGTTCCGGTGTATTCGTTCGGAATGTAAATCCGCTCAAAGTGCAGGGACTTGTAAATTGCGTCAATGTCGTAGATTTCCGAACCCGGTCCGAAGTAGATACCCCAGACATAGTCCTGATCCCTGCTGCACGGATAGAAGATCGTGCTGGCATTGCCGTAAACATACTGCTCAAATTTATCAATGTAGTCAACTGCAATCCGGCCGAAGCGGTACTTGACAGAGTGAAAAGCAAGAAGCTTTTCCAGGTCAAAATTCAGAGACTCAAAAGGAAGGATCTGCTGAAGAAGTGAAGTCAGCTTTTCCTTTTCGTCATTCAGCTTGGCATCCGGTTCTTTGAAGTCCTCTAATGCTGCGGACAGACGGTCAACCGTTGCTAATGCCTGCTCGATGCTTACCGAAGAAGCAGAGGCTTTGGTCTGGTCCGGCAGCATGGAGAACAGGTTCTCCGCCTTTGCGAGGGCCTCGCGGTACGGATTGACAGCGATGAACGGCTTCAGATCCGCAACCGAGGAAAGCTCAGTCAGCGCATTTTCCAGCTGAATCTCGTATTTTGATAAATAGGTTTCAATGACTCTGTCAATGTCGTCCTTGGGGCCGGTAACGCTCAAAAACTGCATTTTTTCAATCATTGATTCTTACCTCCCGTTATTGTGACTTTTTTGTCTGAATGATATAGGACGCAAGCTCCCTGCGCGGCATTCCGTAACGGATGCCCTCGATAATGGAAGTGATGCGGTTAATCTCATGCTCCTTATCGTAAAGATACGCGTTCATCGGAGCAATCGAGTACGGATTTTTTCTTCCGGTCATTTCGTAGATGCGTTCAAGCAGCGCTGTGTACATCCGCTCAATGGACTGGAGCTGGCCGATCTGCGACGCATACTTGCGGCCATAATAAGTAGAAGAAACAGCCGCGGTCAGCTCTTCCGGCTTCTCAGCCTCAACCATTGCCGTGATATCCTTCGGTTTAATCCGGTAGTAGCACGGAATAATCATTGCGTAAAGCTCAGTGGAGGACATCCGGTAAAACTGCTTGGCACGCATAATCCACTGAATATTCAGCAGATCAATACGGGTTCCGTAGTTGTCGGTGATTAGATCCAATTCCTTTCCAGAAAGAATTTTGTCTTTTGATTTCCAGAGAAAACTGAAATAAAACTGGTCAAATCCGACTTCATAATCAAACAGACTGTTGTATTCGCTGTTATGAATCCGCATCAGCGGAGCATAAAAGCAGGTATTGCTCAACGCCTGGATAAACTCTTCAATCGAACGGCTGTGGGTCAGCTCGTCATAGTGAAGACGGGAACGGCGTTCAAAAAATTCCCGGTAATACGCAGGCTTTTCTGTGAAACTGCTGCCGGCGTAGGCACTGTGCAGGCAGTCCTTGAGAAAAGCAACCTCAAAGTGCATCCGGTGAAGATCCAGATAACGTTTCTGTTCCGGGTTAGCGAACAGATACAGGCGGTTGAAATCGTGATAAAGTGAACTGGTCAGCATCATCTCGATGGTTCCGCGGTGGCTGCTTTCTTCGTCAAATTCACTGAGGGTTTCCCGATAGGCGGGAAGCTGCTTCAGATAGGCAACGGCATCACTGACAGTCGAGCAGTGAATCAGCTGTTCATACTGCGCGGGCTTGATTAATTTTCCATTCATAGCCCGGGTCTTTGCGCTGATGCCGCTGTAGGATAAAATTGACGACATAGGCTACTCCTTAATCAGCTGCGCCAGAAGCGAGGCGGCAAGCTGCGTGTGGCTGGCTTCATATTCACGGTCCAGCTTTGCGATCAGCTCTTCATTGGAACGGCGTTCCTCGTCCAGCTGAGCCTGAATCTGACGGCCAAGAAGCTCCTTCTGCTGTCGGATTGAATCCTCCGTCTTACGTGCCATTTCCTCGTTGAGACGGCGAATCCGTTCTTCCTGATCTGCGGCCATCTGCTTTTTCTTCGCGTTGGCCTTGTCCAGGATTGAAGAAGCAGTAGATTCAATCTTGTACAACTGCTGAAAGACATTCTCCATCTGCATATCCTCCTGTTTCGTAGTAGTCGCAAAATCGGTCCGCTGCCCGGCGCAGGGGGCTGATTTTGGCATTTCTTATTATAATCAAAAAGAAAATGAATGTCACTAGATAAAAGTGAAAAAAAGAAGCGGATTCCGCCCAAAATCTGTTAATTTTTTAACCAAATTAAAGAAGTTCTTTGCTTCAGCTGCGAAAAGCAACAAACGGCGAAGCGGATAGCGAATATCCGATTGCCCCATTGACAATAGAAACGAAAATATATTATAATTCAGATGGGAACGCGTGATAATAATGTGGATTCAGAAAGATATGGCAATCCCTGCAGTTACAGGCATTGGCGATATCCGGAGCTGCATTCAAACATCCAGGAGGGCATAAAGCGTATGAAAAATTTTGCAGTTGCGATTACAAGAACATGCGGAAGCGGTGGAACTTCCGTAGCCAAGATTTTGTCTGAGGATCTGAATATCCGCTACTATGACCGGATGCTGCTGCGTCTGGCTGCGGACGACAGCGGGATCAATGAAAGCGTTTTTGCCGCTGCGGATGAGGATATGAAGAAGAGCGCGCTGTTTAAGGCGTTTAAGAAGGTCTACAATGGAGAAAATATTTCCCCGGAGAAGGATGAGTTCACATCCAGTGATAATCTGTTTAATTACCAGGCAAAGGTAATGAAGGAGCTGGTTCACAATGAGTCGTTTATCGTAATCGGTCGGGGAGCTGATTTTGTCCTGAGAGATTACCCGTATCTGGTTCGCGTTTTCATTCACGCCAATTCCAAGACCTGCTTAAAGCATGAGATGGAGTGGCTGCAGTGCGACGAGAAGACAGCTGCTGCCCGGATCGAGCGCATGAATAAGCATAGAAATGAGTATTACAAGCATTTCACCGGACGCGAGTGGATGGACGCGAGAAACTATGATCTGTGTCTGGATACAAGCAGATATACATACAAACAGTGCGCGGAGATGATCAAAGCGCTGATTAACGTAAAGCTGGGCTGGTAAAGAAATATGAGATTACGCAATGTCAGAGGAGCCAGAGAGGAAATGCTGGTCAATCCTCATGTGATACAGGAACCGCAGGAGTACCGCGGACATATGAAGGAGCTGTTCGGCAATTCCAATCCGCTGCGGATTGAGGTCGGCATGGGAAAGGGGCAGTTTATTACGTCCCTTGCCGCGCAGAATCCTCAGGTCAACTATATTGGAATTGAAAAGTACTCGTCCGTACTGATCCGGGCAATCGAAAAGCAGGAGCAGCTGCAGCTGCCGAACCTGCGGTTCATCCGGATGGATGCGGAGCTTCTGCCAGAGGTCTTTGCGCCGGGCGAGGTGGATCGGATTTATCTGAATTTTTCCGATCCGTGGCCAAAGGACCGGCATGCCAAGCGCCGCCTGACATCTCCAGCCTTCCTTGCCCGCTATCGCGAGATCCTTGCGCCGGACGGTCAAGTAGAGTTCAAGACAGATAATGAAGCGCTGTTTGATTTCTCCCTCGAATCGGTGAAGGAGTCCGGATGGCAGCTTCTTATGGAGACGCGTGATCTGCACCACAGTCCGTACGCGGAAGGAAATATCATGACCGAGTACGAGAGCAAATTTTCCGCAATGGGAGACCCGATCTTTAAGCTGGAGGCGAAGATGGGGGAAACAAAAGATACCGACTTTGCTGATTAAGGGCTGAGATGCTCCTATGCAGTGAAAAATACGGGAAAGAACAAAAGCTGTACCAGTACGAAGAGATTTTCGGTCTGGCGCAGCTTTTTTATATATTATAGGAAACTACGTCGAATTTTCCTATTATGCAAAAAGCTCTCCGGCAGGATCGCATTGCGGCGGGTGGGAATAATGTCGCTTATGCTCGCCGCCGTTTGTAAAGAATTCTGCATAG